>NZ_JBHTSF010000032.1:0-75983 GCF_042795295.1 Streptomyces sp. NPDC056486 | reverse complement strand
TTGGCGTTCAGGCTTCACTCCGGGCTATCGCCCGGAGCTCCCGGCAAGTGCGGGATCAGCTGCAACCGCTGGTCGAGCCGCAGCCCTCGCAGATGTAGCAGGAGCCGGCACGCTGCATCTTCGTCCCGCAGGAGAAGCACAGCGGCGCGTCGGCCTGGATGCCCAGCTGCATCTCGACGAGCTCGGCGCTGGTGTGCGCCTGCTGCGGAGCGGGCTTCTCGGCCTTCGGCACGGCGACCGGCTTCGGGACCTCGACCGGCTGCGGGGCGGTCTGGGCCAGGCCCAGACCCTCGGCGTCCGCGTCGGAGCCGTCCAGGGACGGCTCGTACGAACCGGTGTCCAGGTGGCGCTGACGCTCCTCGGCCGAGTGGATGCCGAGCGCGGAACGGGTCTCGAAGGGCAGGAAGTCCAGCGCCAGGCGGCGGAAGATGTAGTCGACGATCGACTGCGCCATCCGCACGTCCGGGTCGTCCGTCATGCCGGCCGGCTCGAAGCGCATGTTCGTGAACTTCGAGACGTACGTCTCCAGCGGAACGCCGTACTGCAGGCCCACGGAGACGGCGATCGAGAAGGCGTCCATCATGCCCGCGAGGGTCGAACCCTGCTTGGACATCTTCAGGAAGACCTCGCCGAGACCGTCGTCCGGGTAGGAGTTGGCGGTCATGTAGCCCTCGGCGCCACCCACGGTGAAGGAGGTGGTGATCCCCGGGCGGCCCTTGGGGAGGCGCTTGCGGACGGGGCGGTACTCGACCACCTTCTCGACCGCGGTGCGGATCGTGTCCTCGGCCTTCTCGGTGACCGCGACCTTCTCCTGCTCCTTCTTCTTGGCGGAGAGGGGCTGGCCGACCTTGCAGTTGTCGCGGTAGACGGCGAGCGCCTTGACGCCCATCTTCCAGGCCTCGTAGTAGACCTCTTCGACGTCCTCGACGGAGGCGGTCTCCGGGAGGTTGACCGTCTTGGAGAGCGCGCCGGAGATCCACGGCTGGATGGCCGCCATCATCCGGACGTGACCCATCGCGGAGATGGAGCGCTCGCCCATCGCACAGTCGAAGATCTCGTAGTGCTCGGTCTTCAGGCTCGGGGCGTCGGTCACATTGCCGTTCTCGGCGATGTGGGCGACGATCGCCTCGATCTGCTCCTCCTGGTAGCCCAGGCGACGCAGCGCCTGCGGCACGGTGCCGTTGACGATCTGCATCGAGCCGCCGCCGACGAGCTTCTTGAACTTGACCAGAGCGAGGTCCGGCTCCAGGCCGGTGGTGTCGCAGGACATCGCGAGACCGATGGTGCCGGTCGGGGCGATGACCGATGCCTGGGAGTTACGGAAACCGTTCTTCTCACCGAGACGGAGCACGTCCTGCCAGGACTCCGTGGCGGCGGCCCAGACCGGCGTGTCCAGGTCGTCGACGCGGATCGCCGTGGCGTTGGCGTCGGAGTGCTGCTTCATGACGCGCTTGTGCGGCGTGGCGTTCTTGGCGTAGCCGTCGTACGGGCCGACGACCGCGGCGAGCTCGGCGGAACGCTTGTACGAGGTACCGGTCATCAGCGAGGTGATGGCACCGGCAAGCGCGCGGCCGCCGTCGGAGTCGTAGGCGTGGCCGGTCGCCATGAGCAGGGCGCCGAGGTTGGCGTAACCGATGCCGAGCTGACGGAAGGCGCGGGTGTTCTCGCCGATCTTCTGCGTCGGGAAGTCAGCGAAGCAGATGGAGATGTCCATCGCGGTGATGACGAGCTCGACGACCTTGGCGAAGCGCTCGGACTCGAAGGACTGGTTGCCCAGACCGTCGTCCTTCAGGAACTTCATCAGGTTCAGCGAGGCGAGGTTGCAGGACGTGTTGTCCAGGTGCATGTACTCGCTGCACGGGTTCGAGCCGTTGATCCGGCCGGACTCCGGGCAGGTGTGCCAGGCGTTGATGGTGTCGTCGTACTGGATGCCGGGGTCGGCGCAGGCCCAGGCGGCCTCGGCCATCTTGCGGAAGAGCGACTTGGCGTCGACCTCCTCGATGACGTCGCCCGTCATGCGGGACGTCAGACCGAACTTGCCGCCCTCCTCGACCGCCTTCATGAACGTGTCGTTCACGCGGACCGAGTTGTTGGCGTTCTGGTACTGGACGGACGTGATGTCGTCGCCGCCCAGGTCCATGTCGAAGCCCGCGTCACGCAGGGCGCGGATCTTCTCCTCTTCCTTCACCTTGGTCTCGATGAAGCCCTCGATGTCGGGGTGGTCGACGTCGAGGATGACCATCTTGGCCGCGCGGCGCGTGGCGCCACCCGACTTGATCGTCCCTGCGGACGCGTCAGCACCGCGCATGAAAGAGACCGGTCCCGAGGCGTTGCCGCCGGAGGACAGAAGTTCCTTGGAGGAGCGGATACGGGAGAGGTTCAGGCCGGCGCCGGAGCCGCCCTTGAAGATCATCCCCTCTTCCTTGTACCAGTCCAGGATCGAGTCCATGGAGTCGTCCACGGCCAGGATGAAGCAGGCGGAGACCTGCTGCGGCTGGGGCGTGCCGACGTTGAACCAGACCGGCGAGTTGAAGCTGAAGATCTGGTGCAGGAGGGCGTACGCCAGCTCGTGCTCGAAGATCTCGGCGTCGGCGGGCGACGCGAAGTAGTTGTAGTCCTCGCCGGCCTTCCGGTACGTCTTCACGATGCGGTCGATCAGCTGCTTGAGGCCGGTCTCGCGCTGCGGGGTGCCAACGGCCCCGCGGAAGTACTTACTGGTGACGATGTTGACCGCGTTCACCGACCAGAAGTCGGGGAACTCGACGCCACGCTGCTCGAAGTTGATCGAGCCGTCGCGCCAATTGGTCATGACGACGTCTCGGCGCTCCCAGACCACCTCGTCGTACGGATGCACGCCGGGCGTCGTATGGATGCGCTCGATACGCAGACCCTTGCTGGCCTTGGATCCCTTGGCGCGGGAACCTCGTGCCGGGCCGCTCGTCGTCTCGGTCATGCCGCCTCCCTGTATCAGGCTAAAACGCCCTGAAGTGCCACGATGTTCCCGTGACACGGTGTTGTCCGGTGCCGCGAGAGCCCGCGAAGGCGCCCGCAACAGGTCTGTGTGTGCCGCCGTCGGCCGTTCAGCCGGTCAGTCGGCGGCAGTGGCGGGCACCGGGACTTCGACAGTCCCTCCGGGCCCGCAGTTTTTCGCGCCGCGCTCGCCGTCGGCGCCGGGCGGCTCGTCATCGAGCCGCTTTTCCCGCTGGTCCCGCAGCTCCCCGACGGCAGCCTCGAAGTCATCAAGGGAGTCGAACGCCCGATACACGGACGCGAAGCGCAGGTAGGCCACGAGGTCCAGCTCCTGCAGCGGACCGAGTATGGCCAGACCCACGTCGTGCGTGGTCAGTTCGGCGCTTCCGGTGGCCCGCACCGCTTCTTCGACCCGCTGCCCGAGCAGAGCGAGGGCATCCTCGGTCACCGGCCGCCCCTGGCACGCCTTCCGTACGCCGTTGATCACCTTCGTACGGCTGAAAGGCTCGGTCACGCCGCTGCGCTTGACCACCATCAGCGAGCAGGTCTCCACGGTCGTGAAACGACGGGAGCAGTCGGGGCACTGACGGCGCCTGCGGATCGATGTGCCGTCATCGGTGGTGCGACTGTCGACCACACGACTGTCGGGGTGCCTGCAGAAGGGGCAGTGCATGGAACTCCCAACCCTCCTTCATGACACGACTCGTAGGCCTCACCAGGCCCGTGAGGCCCTCGAAGCAGCCCCAAGCATAGGCGATGCCCGCGGCCTGAAAAGACCGGGGACCACAACTTCTGGGCCGTGGCTGCAATCCAACCACTAGATCTGGGGTTTGGCCGCACATTCGACCCCATCGCGTGTCGCGCGCCCGCGGCCCGCCGTGAAGGTTACGAGGCCGCCCCGCGCGACGCACAGGAAGGGGGCGGTGCCGGTCCGGCCGAGCCGCGAGTGGCAGTATGGGAGCCCCACTGAGGGGGTCGCGATCCCGGCGGTGAAGCGTACCGTAATCAACCGAAATGCCATTCGGCTCGAACGTTAGCCATACACCCAGACGCATGATCGCAGTAGGCATTCTGCGATTTTTCACTCGAACGTGTGTTTGGCGCAACCTTTCGAAAGCAACTACCGTTGGCTAACTAGGGAGAACATTCTCGAGAGGGGCCGACCGACGTGACCACCACCGCAGACAGCGCCACCATCACTGCCCAGGACCGCCAGAGCCGACTCGAGCCGGTGCATGCCATGAATGACGCAGACACGAACCAGGAGGGCCCCAAGCCCACCCGCTCCCTACCGGGCCGACCTCCTGGAATCCGCGCCGACAGCTCGGGGCTCACCGACCGGCAGCGCCGCGTCATCGAGGTCATCAGGGACTCGGTGCAGCGGCGGGGCTACCCGCCGTCGATGCGGGAGATCGGGCAGGCGGTAGGCCTCTCCAGCACCTCATCGGTCGCCCATCAGCTGATGGCCCTGGAGCGCAAGGGCTTCCTTCGCCGCGACCCGCACCGCCCGCGTGCGTACGAGGTGCGTGGCTCGGACCAGCCGAGCAGCCAGCCCACGGACACGGCAGGCAAGCCCGCCGCTTCGTACGTCCCGCTGGTCGGCCGCATCGCCGCCGGTGGTCCGATCCTCGCCGAGGAGTCGGTGGAGGACGTCTTCCCCCTCCCCCGGCAGCTCGTCGGTGACGGTGAGCTGTTCGTCCTCAAGGTCGTCGGCGACTCGATGATCGAGGCCGCCATCTGCGACGGGGACTGGGTGACGGTCCGCCGCCAGCCGGTCGCCGAGAACGGCGACATCGTCGCTGCCATGCTCGACGGCGAGGCGACGGTCAAGCGGTTCAAGCGCGAGGACGGACACGTGTGGCTGCTGCCTCACAACTCCGCGTATCAGCCCATCCCCGGTGACGAGGCGACGATCCTCGGCAAGGTGGTGGCGGTGCTGCGGCGGGTGTGAGCCTCCGCCCCTGACCGGGTCCCGGAACCAACTGCGCCGGTTCCGGGGCCCTGCTGCGTCCGGGGACCTACGTACATGCACCGGGAGCCGTACTTACGTGCACCGGGAGCCGTACGCGAGCTACTCCTCGTCGGCCTTGTCTTCCTCACCGGCCTTGTCCTCGTCGGCGTCCTTGATCGTGACCGTCGCCTTGGCCGCCGCGTCGATCGCGGCCAGGGAACGGCGCGCCTGATTACGGTCCGTCGTGAACCAGAAGTCGGGCAGCGAGGCCCTCAGATAGCTGCCGTAGCGCGCGGTGGCGAGCCGGGGGTCCAGGACGGCGACCACTCCGCGGTCCGCCGATGCCCGCACGAGGCGGCCCGCGCCCTGCGCCATCAAGAGCGCCGCGTGCGTCGCGGCGACGGCCATGAAGCCATTGCCGCCGTTGTCGTCCACCGCCTTCTGGCGCGCGCTCATCAGCGGGTCGTCGGGACGCGGGAAGGGGATCTTGTCCATGACCACCAACTGGCAGCTGGCGCCCGGCACGTCGACGCCCTGCCACAACGAAAGCGTCCCGAACAGGCAGGTCTGCGAGTCCGCCGCGAAGTTCTTGATCAGCTCGCCAAGCGTCTCCTCGCCCTGCAGCAGGATGGGCATGTCGAGCCGGCCGCGGAGCTCCTCGGCGGCGTTCTGAGCGGCGCGCATGGACGAGAAGAGACCGAGCGTGCGGCCACCCGCCGCCTCGATCAGTTCGGCCAGCTCGTCGATCATGTCGCTGCGCGTGCCCTCGCGGCCGGGCCGGGCCAGGTGCTGGGCGACGTACAGAATGCCCTGCTTGCGGTAGTCGAAGGGCGAGCCGACGTCGAGGCCCTTCCAGGCCGGGGCATCCTCGGAGGCGGTGCCCTCGGGGGCGAGCCCCACAGAAGCTCCCACTCCGTTGAAGTCGCCGCCGAGCTTGAGGGTGGCGGACGTGAGGACCACGGAGCGGTCGCTGAAGAGCTTCTCGCGGAGCAGGCCCGACACGGACATGGGCGCCACCCGCAGCGAGGCTCCGAAGCGGTCGTGACGCTCATACCAGACGACGTCCCACTCGGAGCCGTTCGCGATGCGCTCCGCCACGTCGTGGATCGATTCGACGGAGGCGAGTGCCTGCTTGCGTACGGAGTCCTCGTCCTGGACCGACTTGTCGCGGGTGGAGCCGAGCGCCGAGATGACCGTGCGGGCGGCGTCGCGCAAGGCCATCAACGCGTACCCGAGATCCTCCGGAACCTCCTCGATACGGCCGGGGAGGGCCAGCTCCATCACCCGCTCGAAGCCTTCGGATGCGGTCTGGAGCTGATCGGCCGCCTTCTCGTTGACCAGCTTGGCGGCTCGGCGCACAGCGCGGTTGACCTGGCCCGGAGTGAGCTCACCGGTGGCGACGCCGGTGACGCGGGAAACCAGCTCATGGGCCTCGTCCACGATCAGCACTTCGTGCTGAGGAAGGACGGGAGCGCCCTCGATGGCATCGATCGCAAGGAGCGCGTGATTGGTGACCACCACTTCGGCAAGCTTGGCCCGCTCACGCGCCGCCTCGGCGAAGCAGTCCGCCCCATACGCACACTTCGACGCTCCCAGGCACTCCCTGGAGGAGACGGACACCTGGGACCAGGCGCGGTCGGACACTCCAGGAGTGAGGTCGTCCCGGTCACCGGTCTCGGTCTCGTCCGCCCAGTCGCGCATCCGCAGCAGGTCCTGGCCGAGCTTGCTGGTGGGGGCGGCGGCCTCGAACTGGTCGAAGAGCCCCGGGCCCTCCTCCTCTTCCTGCGGCACTCCTTCGTGGAGGCGATGCAGGCACAAGTAGTTCGAGCGGCCCTTGAGCATGGCGAACTGGGGCCGGCGGCGCAGCAGGGGATGCAGGGCATCCACCGTCCGCGGCAGGTCACGCTCCACGAGCTGGCGCTGCAGTGCCAGCGTGGCTGTCGCGACCACCACACGCTCGCCGTGCGCGAGGGCGGGCACCAGATATCCGAGGGACTTGCCCGTGCCGGTACCGGCCTGGATCAGCAGGTGGGAACCGTCGTCGATCGCCTCGGCGACGGTCTCGGCCATCGTCACCTGGCCAGGGCGCTCTGTGCCGCCGACGGCAGTGACGGCGGCATGCAGGAGCTCGGGAAGGGAGGGCTTTGTCATAGCGCGACCAGCCTACGGGTCTCCACTGACAATCCTCCGGTCAAGGCTGATGAAGAGGGTTCGGCACGCTCCCGTGCACGGCGGCGTGCGGGCGCTCGGGGCGGTCCCGGTACCCGTCGAGGTGGAGCCGGTTGCGATTGAGGCACAGCCGCTCGATGCGGGGGGTGAGCAGGTCGAACATCGCGTATCGCTCCTTGAGCTGCGGGGCGCGCGCCTGATGGCGGAGGATCTCGGCACGGACGAGGGACCAGAAGGCGGTCTCCGAAATGCCCAACTGCTCGTGGCACAGCGGGGCGAGATAGCGGAAGACACCTACGAAAAGCCCTGAGTGGATGAACTGCGTGAGGAAATCGGGGCGTTCGGTCAGCAGTACGTCCCTGACGCCGTCCGGCATCGT
Organism: Streptomyces sp. NPDC056486; assembly: GCF_042795295.1. Lineage (NCBI taxonomy): Bacteria > Bacillati > Actinomycetota > Actinomycetes > Kitasatosporales > Streptomycetaceae > Streptomyces > Streptomyces sp. NPDC056486. The sequence goes on along the minus strand of NZ_JBHTSF010000032.1, from coordinate 68,514 downwards.
CGCGTGCTCCGGAAGGGCCGCTGCGCTGACGTTGACGTCGTCCACGAAGTCCTTCACCGCGAGCCGGACGGGTACGTCCTTGTCGTCGAAGACGACGATGGCGTTCTCCCCGTGCGGGGAGAACACAGTGCCGTACCGGTACAGGAACTGCAGGAGCGGCGGGAGCAGGGCGGCGAAGAAACGTCGCAGCCACACCTCGGGGGCAAGACGAGAGCGCTCGACCAGCTCGGCAACGAAAGCCTTGCCGTGCGGGTCGGTGTGCAACAAGGAGGCAAGCGTGCGGGCGCGCTCGTCGGGGGCGAGATACCGGGTGATCGGTTCGCGCCAGATCGCACCGAGCAGTTCCTTGTACTGGTAGGAGACCTCGGGCAAGCCTTCGTACAGCGGGTGCTCGACGGTCACCGATGCGACCTCGCCGAGCAGGATCATCCGGCATTCGTCACGCAAGAAGGGGTCCGCGTCGCGCAGCGCGTGCATCCAGGCGGTGACGGCGGGGGCGGCCAGGGTGCGCTCGGTCGGGAGTCCGCGCCACACCAGGGTGTTGAGGATCGACAGGGGCAGCTTGACGGTGTGCCGGTCGGGACGGGACAGGTTCAGGAACGTACGAATGGACTGCTGGGGCAGCCGCAGATCGCCGTCGGTGGTGAGGGGGACGATCGTTCCCGCGGCGACGGAGGGGGCGAAGAGGGGCAGGACGATGTCGTCCCACTGCCACGGATGCACCGGCAAGTAGAGATAGTCATGCGGATCGAGACCGCGTGCCCTGAGTATGCCCGCGAAGGATTCCCTTGTGGCGGCGGTGAGTTCACGTGTGTAGAGCTTCTCCGCTGTGTCCAGGCCGGTGACGCCCCGGTAGGCGGCGAGGTCGGTGTGGACCGCGATCCAGGGAAGCCGCGCGGTGAGGCGGGCCTCGGGGGCCCAGCGAGCGGTGTCGCTCGCGGAGAAACCGATGCGGCCCTTGTTGAGGACGAGCCAGGGGTGGCCGGTCTGATGCCCTTCGAGTTCCGCGTAGTCGAGGTCGGCGAGCTGCGCCGCGGTGAGGGCGGTCCGGTCGAGCCGGGCGTCGGCGGAGAGTGTGACGGTCAGCTCGCGGATGAGGTGGCCGAGCGTGGCGCCGTCGATTCCCAGGGTGCGGCGGGCCCGGGTGAGGAAACGGAGGGGGTCGCTGAAGGGGAGCGGCGGTCCATCGCCCTCGGCCAGGGCCAGACTGTCCGGGTCGACGCGCCAACTGCCGTACGAGCCTCGGTGTGCGCGGAAATGGAGACGGGGCGCCGCCGTCGGGCGCCGGGGCTTGTGTCCGGGATTCCCGCCCTGCCCGTGGTCTCTGTGATCTCCGTGACCCCTCTGGTCTCCGTGGTCCCTCTGGTCTCCGTGATCTCCGCGGTCCCCGTCGTCGTCATCGAGACGGAGGCTGTAGCCGTCCGCCTCTCCCGGTCCGGCGGGAGTGGGCTCGATGATCTCCTCGTAGGCGAACTCACCGACCATTTTGGCGAGGAGGCGGCGCCCGGCCCTCGCCCACCTGTCCGGGGTCAGCTCGGGCGGGTCGTAGAGAACGGACGGTTCTCGGGACGTCGGGGGGACGGACGGATTCGGCACGGGGACTCCTCAGGGAGGGAACCGGATCAGGTCGAGCGGTGTACTGAGAGTGAGCAGGTCAGAGCAGTGCGCGCAGGGCCCGGTCGCGGACCATGAGTGCCGCGCGCTTGTCGGGGAGATCCACCTCGGCGGCGAAGCGGAAGCCGGCGCTCAGGAACGCGGAGACCGATGGGGTGTTGCGGAGGTCGGGTTCTGCGATGACGCGTGCGCATGCGGCTCGATGGTCGAGCACCAGGTCGGCGACAGCTCTCAGCAAGGAGGTGCCGAGCCCTCGGCCACGGTCGGCGACACCGCCGATGAGGAGGTGGAGGCCGGTGTCGTGCGGGCGGGCCGGATAGTGGCGGGCCAAGGCGTCGAGGTCCGCGCGGTAGACCTCCCAGTAACTCATCGGTGTGCCGTCCAGGACACCGAGACAGGGGACGCTGCGTCCGTCACCGTCGATCTGGTCCCGCAGATGCGCCTCCGTGACGGCAGCGGGTCCTGCCAGCTCCCAGAACGCCGCCACGGCGGGGTCGTTCATCCACCGGCTGATGAGGGGGAGATCGCGTTCGATACGTACGGAGACGAGTTGGAAGACACCAGCAGAGGTGGTTGCGGGGCCCCAGTCGGAGACGTTGTCCAGCAGATCGTCGGTTGACTCACCCGCGTCACTCGCGCCGAACAGGGCGATGAGTTCCTCCGGGAGGCGCAGGTCCAGGGTGTCCTGGACGTCTGCCCTGTCGGCGGTGGAGGACTCGGCAGCGGACTCGGGGGCGGACTCGGTTCCGGCGTCGGCGCTCGCATCAGGCAGGGGCACGGCGTCGCTCCTCTCAGAAACGGCGGGTCATGTTCCTCAGGAATGCCTCAGGAATGAAGGGGGTTGGCGATGGAGACGTAGACGGACTGGGTGTCGACGGGTCCCTCCAGCTCGTCGAGCCCGCGAAGCCGGGTCAGCAGGTTCGCCTTGCACCGCAGCACGGGTGAGTCGAGAAGCAGGGAGGGCAGTGGCGTACGCAGGGAAGCAGGACCGGAGGCGACATCGCCGAGAAAGCGGCGGAACGCCGCGAGCAACAGCCGCTCGTCGGCCAGGCGTTCGGCGCCGAGGGCTCCGATGAGGCCGAGGACGTTGTTGATGCCGAGGTAGTAGGCGAAGCGCTCGTTGGCCACCTCGTCGGACACGAACGTGTCGCTGTGCTCACCGATGCCGGGGAGCCTTCGTTCGAGTTCGGCGCGCCGGGACTCGCGGTAGTAGTAGCCCTGATTGTCGCGGTACCGGCCGCCCACGGGCCAGCCGTCGGAGTCGAGCAGCAGGAGCGTGTTCTGCTGGTGGGCCTCCAGGGCGACACCTGCCTCACCGTCCAGCCAGAGCACGGGGCGTACGACGCTCTCCAGGTAGCGCAGGAACCACTCAGTGGCGACGGCTCCCCGGGGGCGGCCCGTCCGCCCGGCGAGGCGGGTGACGATCTCGCCGAGCCGGGAGCGCATCGGGGCGCGGTCCTGCCCGGTGGACTGAGGTGACGGTCTGGGCGAGACGAGTCCCGCGATGCAGGTGACGTCGTCGCCGGGGCCGAAGGGGTTGTGCCGGATCATGACGTCGAGTCCGGCGACGGGTTCGCCGTCGGGCCCGTTCACGGCGAGCCAGGCCGGGTCGCGGATCACGTCGAAGCCCGGGTGGGCCGCCTGCCACTGCTCGGCGAGGCCGCTGCGAAGGAGCCGGTGGACCTCGACGCCTCGGTGGAGTTCCTTGCGGAGATTCTCACGACGGGAGTTGGTGATGCGCAGGCCCAGCGAGAGCTTCAGCATGGCTGCGGCGCCCGAGCGGTAGAGGGTGCGCACGGAGGAGGTCGGGCACCATGGTGCGCCGTGGGGGCCGAGGTCCTTCAGGAGTCCGGCTTCCAGGAGGGCGGCAGCCGCGGGGCGGTGCCTGAGCTCACGGATCTGCCACGGGTGCAGGGGCAGAGCGGCGCGGCCTTCCGGCAGCGGCAGGTCCGGGCCTGCGAGGCGGGCGCTGAGCTGTTCGGCCGGGAGGGTGCGGCCACGCTCGGTCCAGGCCGAGTCCGCAGCGAGCACGGAGGGTGCGACGGCGAGCCAGTGCAGCGCGAAGGCGCCGCGCAACTCCGGTGAGTAGAGACGGGATTCGGTGTCGGAGAGTCCCTCGCGGCTCTTCGGGGTGGGGTGCAGGGGGTGGCCCAGGAGCAAGGACTGTTCGGCGGCGAGGAAGAGGTCGGGCTCGTCGCCGGAGTTGTTCCGGCGGTCGGCGATGAAGGTGGCGGTGCGCCGCACCGAGTCGGCGACGCGGCCGACGAGGTCCCCTGCCTCGACTCGCTCGCCATCGCTGCCGGCGTCGGTGCCGGTGCTGGTTCCAGTGCCGGTTCCGGTTCCGGTTCCGGTGCTGGTACTGGTGCTGGTGCTGGTTCCAGTGGTCGTGCTCGGATCGGCTGCCGCACTCCGCCGGCCCGTCTCGCGGCCCAGAAGGGCGGCGACGGTGACGGCGTCGGCCGGGGGCGCGCTCTGGGGGCCGTCTTCCAGGTACGGGAGGCCGAACCGGTGCCAGCCCGTGGCCGACCAGTAGTACACGGGGACAAGGAGAGCGGTGCCGCTCGCGACGAGCGGGATGCGCAGGACGCCGTGCTCAGGCGCGGGGAAGTTGTTCTCGCGTACCCAGCAGCGCAGGAGATTCTCGATGGCCGCCACCTGTGCGGCGGTGTGCGGATCCGGGTGCTCCAAGAGGTCGGCGGTCGCGCCTCGCAGCTGCTCGGTCCCCCGGCCTCCCTTCTGCCGGGGGACCGTACCGGGCTCCACCACCAGCGAGGATTGCTTGCCGCACGCACCTGGGACGTGGGAGTGGGGTGGGCCGTCGGATGCGGGGGTGGCGTTCAAGAGGGCTTCCTTGCGAAGTCGTTCGGGCTCCGGGGCGACGGGCTGGAGCTCTGCTGATGTCTCTTGGCCGTACGCGGGACGGCCCTGGTCCGGCGTGGCTATCCGTGGTGCGGGCGCGCCGCCGCGGAGATCGCGTCGGCGAGGCGGTCCAGGATCGCGGCCGCTTGCTCGTCCGTAATGGTCAGAGGCGGAAGGAGGCGTACTACGCTGGAGTGCCGTCCGCCCAGCTCGACGATGAGCCCGCGGCGCAGGCATTCCCGTTGCACCGCGGAAGCGAGTTCGGGTGCCGGGGGAAGCGGACGCCGGGAGCGGTCCAGGGCGAGGTGACCGGCGGATCCGGAAGGCTCGGGTCGGTCAGCGACAGCCGGGCCGGGTCGGTCCGCGACAGCCGGGCCGGGTTCGTCCGCAGCCGGGTCCACGAGCTCGACGCCGATCATCAGACCCCTGCCCCGGACATCGCCGATACAGGGATGCTCGGCGGCCAGGGACCGCAGCTGGGTGAGCATGCGGGCGCCCAGGACTCCCGCGCGTTCCGCGAGGCGGTTCTCACGGACGTACGCGAGGGTGGCCGTGCCTGCCGCCATGGCGAGCTGGTTGCCGCGGAAGGTGCCCGCGTGGGCGCCGGGCGGCCAGACGTCGAGGTCGTCGCGGTAGATCACGACGGCCAGGGGCAGGCTGCCGCCGATGGCCTTGGAGAGCACCATCACGTCCGGGACGACGCCGCTGTGCTCGACGGCCCAGAAGGCGCCGGTGCGCCCGACGCCGGTCTGGACCTCGTCCACGATGAGCGGGATCGAGCGAGCGACGGTGATCGCGCGCATCCGGCGCAGCCAGTCGTCGGGGGCGGGGATCACGCCGCCCTCGCCCTGCACCGGTTCGAGGATCATTCCGGCCGGCTGCGGCACGCCCGATTTGGTGTCGTCGAGGAGGCTCTCGGTCCAGCGGGCCGCGAGTTCGGCGCCGTCCGCGCCGCCGATGCCGAACGGGCAGCGGTAGTCCTGCGGGTAGGGCAGACGCGCGACGCGTACATCCGATGCGCCGCCGGATACTTCGAGCGCCCCCGCCGTCATCCCGTGGTAGGCGCCGGTGAAGGCGAGCATGCCGTCGCGCCCGGTGGCCGTACGCACGAGTTTGAGCGCGGCCTCCACGGCGTCCGTACCGGCGGGGCCGCAGAACTGGATCCGTGCGCGGTCCGCGAGTCCGCGGGGCAGCGTGCGGAACAGCTCGGTGGTGAAGGCGTCCTTGACCGGTGTGGCCAGGTCGAGGACGTGCAGCGGTGCCCCCGAGTCGAGGACCTTCCTGATCGCCTCGAGCACGACCGGATGGTTGTGCCCGAGGGCCAGGGTCCCCGCACCCGAGAGACAGTCGAGGTAGCGCTGTCCGTCGGCGCCCTCGATCGTCAGACCGCGCGCCCGTACCGGCACGATCGGCAGGGCGCGCGCGTAGGTGCGCGCCGACGATTCGCGCGCCGACTGACGGCGCAGGATCCCCTCGTGCGCTCCCTCATGTGCGGCGGTCTGCGCCGCGGAAACCGCCGCGGGCGCCGGCTCGGTCACGGCCACGACTGTTGGTCCTCCCGCTGGGAATGGGCGCTTCCCACTCGATCTGGGCTGGTGCGCCGACGAGTTGGCAGGGGAGATGAACACAGGCCGCCACTCCCCCGTACGTACCAACGACGGGGGCTGCGGAGGAACACGGGTAATCAGAAGATCCTTGCCGTGACGGAACCGTTGCCGTTCCGTCGGCTGTCCCCTACGGCACCGGCATAGTGTGGGGTGCCGTTCATCCGCAGCAGGGAGCGCAGCGCCACGTAAGTACGGTGCTCAACGCGCCGTGCGGCACCCGGTGTCCGGCATGCGAACGATCTCGAAGCCCAGGGGGAATCTCTCTATGCGACCCATACGCCCGCTCAAGACCGCTCGTCGTGGGAGGAGCGCGCGCGGCAGAACCTCCCCTGTGGCGGCCGCTGTCGCCATCGGCGCGGCGCTCGTTCTGACCGCGACGGCCTGTGGCCCGAGCGAGGACAACGCGGGCGACGACCCGTCAGCCTCCCAGGCCGCCGACGGCAACAACGACGACGGCAAGGTCAAGATTCCACAGGACATCCAGGACCGGCTCAAGGAGCACGGCATCGACCTGGACAAGTGGAAGGACGGCGCCTGGAAGAACTGGGACAAGGACGACTGGCTCCGCGAGGCCGGCGACTACGTCAACCCGATCATCGAAGGCCTGTGGGACTCGGACCGCATGCGGGACGCGGACAAGAACCCCGACCGCGGTGTCGAGGAGAACGACATCTCCGGGGACCAGGGCGTGACCGACCCGACGCCCGAGCCGGTGGAGGCGGCGGCCCTGAAGACGCCGTACGACGCCAGTGCTCCCGCCTCGGGCAAGCTGTTCTTCGACGGCCCCGAGGGCTCGATGGTCTGCTCGGCCACCGTCGTCGAGGACCCGGCACACCCGGGCAAGTCCAACATGGTGTGGACCGCGGGTCACTGCGTGCACGCCGGCGCCAAGGGCGGCTGGTACCGCAACATCGCCTTCGTCCCCGCGTACAACAACACCGGTAAGTCGGTCGACGAGCTGGAGAACACCCCCAAGGAAGAAGTCGCTCCGCACGGCGTCTGGTGGGGCGACTGGGCCCAGACCTCCGACCAGTGGATCGAGAACGGTGGCCCGACGGGCGGCACGGGTGCGCCGTACGACTTCGCGGTCATCCACGTGACGCCCGAGAAGGGCAGCGAGGGCAAGTCGCTCGAGGAGCAGGTCGGTTCGGCCCTCCCGGTGGACTTCAACGCCCCGGCCGTGCCCCAGATCGCCGACATGACGGCGACCGGCTACCCGGCGGCTCCGCCGTTCGACGGCCAGAAGGCGTTCCAGTGCGCCGACAAGCCGGGCCGGCTCTCGATCAGCAAGCCCGACCCGACGATGTACCGCATCGGCTGCACGATGACCGGCGGTTCGTCCGGCGGCGGCTGGGTCGCCGAGGGCTCGGACGGCGAGCCCGCCCTGGTGTCCAACACCTCCATCGGCCCGGTGACGGCAGGCTGGCTCGCCGGTCCGCGCCTGGGCAAGGAAGCCAAGGGCATCTACGGCGAGGTCAGCAAGAAGTTCGCCGACAAGTAGCCGACCGGTAATCGGTCGCCTGATGTAGAGCGGCGGGGTCGTCGGAAACCTTCACGACCCCGCCTCCGTTCGTCCCCAAACGCACAGGCATAGTGAGGTGTCGCGTCGGCGGGGAGCTCTCGCGGTCTCCTGGCTCGCACATGACACGTACATGGCAATTGCAGCATCACACGTTCAATACGGGGGTTACAGCACCATGCATTCCACTCGTGTGCCCTTGGCGCGCAGTCGCGGGCGGCGCCTCGCACTCGCCGCCACCGGGCTCGCCGCGACTCTGGCGCTCACCGCCACGGCCTGCGGTCCGAGCGACGACAAGGCCAGTGACAAGGCGGACTCCGGCTCCTCCCAAGGCGCGGACGCGGACAAGGGTTCCGACACCGGCTCCGACGCCAAGCTGCCCGCCGACCTCGCCGACAAGCTGAAGAAGCACGGCATCGACCCGGACAAGTGGAAGGACGGGGCCTGGAAGAACTGGGACAAGGACGACTGGCTCCGCGAGTCCAAGGACTTCGTCAACCCGGTCATCGAGGGGCTCTGGAAGCCCGAGCGGATGAAGAAGGCCAAGGACCCGAACAAGACGATCGCCGCGAAGGACGCCCCTTCCGACCAGGGCGCGACCGACCCCGAGCCGTCGCCGGTCCGGGCCAAGCGCGAGAAGACGCCGTACCACGAGAACGCCGCCCCGGTCGGCAAGATCTTCTTCGACTCCCCCGAGGGCTCGATGGTCTGCTCCGGCACGGTCGTGACGGACCCGCGCAACCCCGGCAAGTCCAACCTCGTGTGGACCGCGGGCCACTGCGTGCACGCCGGTTCCGCCGGTGGCTGGTACCGCAACATCACCTTCGTGCCCTCGTACAACGACCTGGGCAAGCCCGAGGCCGAGCTGAGCAACGCCGCCCCGCAGGAAGTCGCCCCCTACGGCCAGTACTGGGCCGACTGGGTCTCGACCTCCGCCGAGTGGATCGACCAGGGCGCCGCTTCGGGCGGTGCCGGTGCGCCGTACGACTACGCCGTGATGCACGTGAAGCCGGAGCAGGGATCCAAGTCCCTCGAGGAGACCGTCGGCAACGCGCTCGACGTCGACTTCACGGCCCCCTCGACGCAGAGCGTGCGCTCGATGGGCGCCTGGGGCTACCCCGCCGCTCCCCCGTACGACGGCCAGATCATGCACAAGTGCATCGACAAGCCGGGCCGTCTCTCGCTGACGTCCGCCCAGCCCACGATGTACCGCATCGGCTGCACCATGACCGGTGGTTCGTCCGGCGGCGGCTGGTTCCGGATGGTGGGCGGCAAGACCCAGCTGGTCTCGAACACCTCGATCGGCCCGGCCGAGAACACCTGGCTCGCCGGACCGCAGCTGGGCAAGGGTGCCGAGCAGGTCTACGACATGATGAGCGAGAAGTACGGCTCCAAGTAGCCGCACACGGCGGGCGACCGCCGCACCTCGTACATGACGCATGACGCATGACGCGACGAAGGCCCGCCCCCTACGAGAGGGGGCGGGCCTTCGCCATGTGCGCTGTTCCGGCTGTGTGAACTCAGCCCGCGACGGGGACGTACGGCGTGAGGTCCGCCGCCAGTTCCTCGTGCACCCGCGCCTTGAGCAGCGTGCCGTCGGCGGTGTGCTCCTCGGAGAGCACCTCGCCCTCGGCGTGCGCCCGCGCGATGAGCTGGCCCTGCGTGTACGGCACGAGGGCCTCGATCTCGATCTCGGGCCGCGGCAGTTCGGCGTCGATCAGCGCGAGCAGCTCTTCGATGCCCGCACCCGTGCGAGCCGACACCGCGATCGCGTGCTTCTCGTTGCGCAGCAGCCGCTGGAGGACCAGCGGATCGGCCGCGTCCGCCTTGTTGACGATCACGATCTCGGGCACATCGGTCGCGCCCACATCACGGATCACCTCGCGCACGGCGGCCAGCTGCTCCTCCGGCACCGGGTGTGAACCGTCCACCACGTGCAGGATCAGGTCGGACTCGCCGACCTCTTCCATCGTGGAGCGGAACGCCTCGACGAGGTGGTGCGGCAGATGCCGTACGAACCCGACGGTGTCGGCCAGGGTGTAGATCCGGCCGCTCGGCGTCTCGGCCCGGCGCACGGTCGGGTCAAGGGTGGCGAACAGGGAGTTCTCCACCAGGACGCCCGCGCCCGTGAGGCGGTTGAGCAGGGAGGACTTGCCCGCGTTCGTGTAACCGGCGATCGCGACCGATGGCACCTTGTTGCGCTTGCGCTCCTGGCGCTTGATCTCGCGGCCCGTCTTCATCTCCGCGATCTCCCGGCGCATCTTCGCCATCTTCTCGCGGATCCGACGACGGTCCGTCTCGATCTTGGTCTCACCGGGACCACGTGTCGCCATGCCGCCGCCACCGCTGGATCCGCCGCCGCCCATCTGACGGGAGAGCGACTGACCCCAACCTCGCAGGCGCGGGAGCATGTACTGCATCTGGGCAAGGGCGACCTGTGCCTTGCCCTCTCGGGACTTGGCGTGCTGGGCGAAGATGTCGAGGATCAGGGCGGTCCTGTCGACCACCTTGACCTTGACGACGTCTTCAAGGTGAATCAGCTGGCCAGGGCTCAGCTCACCGTCACACACGACGGTGTCGGCCCCGGTCTCGAGGACGATGTCACGCAGCTCCAAGGCCTTGCCGGATCCGATGTACGTCGCCGGGTCGGGCTTGTCGCGGCGCTGGATGACGCCGTCGAGCACGAGCGCGCCCGCCGTCTCGGCGAGGGCTGCCAGCTCGGCGACCGAGTTCTCCGCGTCCTGCACTGTGCCCGAGGTCCACACGCCGACGAGCACCACTCGCTCCAGACGGAGCTGTCGGTACTCGACTTCGGTGACGTCCTCGAGCTCGGTGGAGAGGCCGGCGACGCGGCGCAGGGCCGCGCGCTCGGAGCGGTCGAACTGTTCGCCGTCCCGCTCTCCGTCATGTCCGTGGCTCCAGGCGACGTCCTCTTCCATCAGGGCATCGGCCCGAAGACCTTCGGGGTAGTTCTGCGCGAGGCTCTGCGCGTCCTGGGAAGGGGAAGAAGAGGAGGTCATTGGATCCTTACGTCGATGGGACTCGTCATGGTGGTCAACGCTCCGGGCCGCCCCGAGATTCCCCGGGCCGGCCGATACCGGCCCTGAGATGCCCCCGAAGGGTTTTCCCGGACCGGCAGCGGCGCCGACCTGAAGATGGTTGCACGGAACGGCCCGTCTCGTCACGAGGTTATTTCCCTGCGGGAGCCGCCTTACGCCAGTCCGGATGACCCGGCATCGGCGGCGTCTTCGCGCCGTACAGCCAGGCTTCGAAGAATCCGCTCAGATCACGGTCGGCGATCGACGAGGCGAGCCGCACGAAGTCCTCGGTCGTCGCGTTCCCGTCCTGGTAGGTCCGCACCCAGTCCCGCTCGAGGCGGTCGAAGTTGCGGTGCCCGATCTCCTGCCGCAGCGCGTAGAGCACCAGCGCACTGCCGTCGTAGACGACGGGGCGGAAGATGCTGATCTTCTGGCCCGGCTCAGGGCCCTTCGGCGCGGCCGGCGGCCCGCCGGCGGCACGCCAGCCGTCGGACTGGCGATAGGCCGCACGCATCCGCTTCTGGAGGGGCTTCTTCGCCTTCTCCTCGGCGAAGAGTGCCTCGTACCAGGTGGCGTGTCCTTCGTTGAGCCAGAGATCGGACCAGGAGCGCGGGCTCACGCTGTCGCCGAACCACTGGTGCGCCAGCTCGTGCACCATGATCGAATCCACGTACCACTCGGGAAACTCGGGTCGCTTGAACAGGTCGCTCTCGAAGAGCGAGAGGGTCTGCGTCTCGAGTTCGAAGCCGGTCTGCGCCTGCGCCATCAGCACCCCGTACGCCTCGAAGGGGTAACGCCCGACTTTCTCCTCCATCCAGCCGATCTGGTCCGGCGTCTTCTTCAGCCAGCGCTCCATCGCCTTGCGGTCCTTGGTGGGCACCACATCGCGTACGGGAAGGCCGTGCGGCCCGGTGCGCTGCACCACGGTGGAGCGGCCGATGGAGACCTGCGCCAGTTCCGTCGCCATGGGGTGGTGGGTACGGAAGACCCGGGTCGTGGTGGACCCGGTGTGCGCCGTGGCGACGGGCAGGCCGTTGGCGACGGCGGTGAGCCCCTTCGGGGTGGTGACGCGGAACGTGAACATCGCCTTGTCGGCGGGGTGGTCGTTGCTCGGGAACACGCGGTGCGCGGCGTCGGCCTGATTGGCCATGGCGAGCCCGTCGGAGGTGGGCACCCAGCCGCCCTCCTGGTCCTTGGCGGGCGCGGGATCACTGGTGTGCCGGACGGTGATCCGCATGTTCTCGCCCCGGCCCAGCGGCCGCGAGGGTGTGACGACCAGGTCCTCACCGGTGGATTCGAAGCGGGCAGGGGTGCCGTTGACGTCGACGGAGCGGACCTTGCCGTGGGCGAAGTCGAGGTTGACCCGCTCCAGCGGGTCACTCGTCCGCGCGTCGATCACCGTCACGGCGTCGAGCGGCTTCTTGTTGTCGCCGCGGTACGTGAAGGCGATGTCGTACGACATGACGTCGTACCCGGGATTTCCCAGGTGCGGGAAGAGCCGGTCGCCGATGCCGAGCGGCTTGGCCGGTGACGGCACAGTCGCGGCGAGAAGCGTGGCGGAGGCGGCCGCGGCCAGGAGCGCGGTCGCGATGCGAAGAGTCTTCGGCCGCGAGGCCTTGACCCGGGGGGTGAGCAGCATGAACTACCGCTATCAGCGCGGACCTTCCGCGCCGGTGTCGGCGCGCGACATGCCACTCGAACGAGTCGCCAGTAGGCGGCTGCGGCGGCGCTGACACCCCGTGGCGCGCTGCTACGAAGTCGCTGCCGCCGGATGCTGGGCGCGGGTGACGTCGTACACCCCGGGTACCGCACGCATCGCGCGCATCAGCCCCGGCAGGTGGGCCGCGTCCGGGAGTTGCAGCGTGTACGTGTGGCGCACGCGCTGCTGGCTCGGCGGCTCGACGGTCGCCGACATGACCTCGACGCCTTCCATGGCGATGGCCTCGGTGAGGTCGGCCATCAGATGCGCCCGCCCGAACGACTCGGCGATCAGCGTGACCCGGCACTCCGCGCTGTCCCCCCAGCGCACTCCGACCTCGGCGCGCCCCACTTCCTTCATGCGTGCGACCGCGGGGCACTCGACCCGGTGCACGGTGACGACGCCGCCGCGCACGGCGAAGGCGGTCACCTCGTCGGGCGGCACCGGCGTACAGCAGCCCGCTAGCCGTACGCTCGCGCCTTCCCTGTCCACGACGGCGTTCGCCTCGGCGGGGCGGGGGAAGTCCGAGGCCTGCGGCGGGGGCGCGGGCTTCTCCGTGGTCGCCGCCGCGGGAGCCGACGCGGGCGTGGGGTGGGTCGTCAGCCAGCGCCGGATGGCGATCCGGGCGCCGGGCGTGCGGGCGTGGTCGAGCCATTCGCGCGACGGCCCGGACGCCGCGTCCTGCCCCATGAGCAGCTGGACCGTGTCGCCGTCCCGCAGGACCGTGCTCAGTGTCGCCAGGCGTCCGTTGACACGTGCGCCGATGCAGGCGTGGGCGTCCTCGCCGTACTGGGCGTAGGCGGCGTCCACGCAGCTCGCCCCTGCGGGCAGTCCGAGGGTGCCGCCGTCGGGGCGGAAGACGGCGATCTCGCGGTCCTGGGCGAGGTCTTCGCGGAGCGTGGACCAGAACGTGTCCGGGTCGGGGGCCGCTTCCTGCCAGTCGAGCAGGCGGGAGAGCCAGCCGGGCCGGGTGGGGTCGGCGCGTTCGCCCTCGATGGTGTCGTCGGAGAGGGTGTCGGAAGCGGTATCGGACTGCTCCTCCGAAGGAGGAGCGTACGGATTGCGCAGGGCCACGACGCCGGCCTCGGCCACCTTGTGCATCTGGTGCGTGCGGATGAGGACTTCGGCGACCTCTCCGTCCGGGCGGGCCACGGCCGTGTGCAGCGACTGGTAGAGGTTGAACTTCGGTACGGCGATGAAGTCCTTGAACTCCGAGACCACCGGCGTGAAGCACGTGTGCAGCTCGCCCAGGACGCCGTAACAGTCCGCGTCCTCGTTCACCAGGACCAGGAGCCGTCCGAAGTCCGCCGCGCGCATCTCGCCGCGTTTGCGGTGCACCCGGTGGACCGAGACGAAGTGCCGTGGCCTGATGAGAACTTCGGCCGCGATGCCCGCCTCGCGCAGCACCGCCCTGAGGTCGTCCGCCGTCCCTTCCAGGGGGTCGCCGCCGTGTGCCGCGTTGGCCGCGATCAGCTCCTGGACCTGGGAATACTCCTCCGGCAGGAGGATCGCGAAGACGAGGTCCTCCAGCTCGGTCTTGAGCGCCTGTACACCGAGGCGCTCGGCGAGCGGAATGAGCACGTCCCGCGTCACCTTGGCGATCCGCGCCTGTTTCTCGGGGCGCATGACGCCGAGCGTGCGCATGTTGTGCAGGCGGTCGGCCAGTTTGATCGACATGACGCGTACGTCGTTGCCGGTGGCGACGAGCATCTTGCGGAAGGTCTCCGGCTCGGCGGCCGCTCCGTAGTCGACCTTTTCCAGCTTCGTGACGCCGTCGACCAGATAACAGACGTCGTCGCCGAATTCCGTACGCACCTGATCGAGCGTCACGTCCGTGTCCTCGACGGTGTCGTGGAGCAGGGACGCGGTCAAGGTCGTGATCTCGGCGCCCAGTTGCGCCAGGATCAACGTCACCGCGAGCGGATGTGTGATGTACGGCTCACCGCTCTTGCGCATCTGGCCGCGGTGGGAGGACTCCGCAAGGACCCACGCACGCCGCAACGGCTCCAGATCCGCGTCCGGGTAATGGGCGCGATGAGCTTCCGCCACATGGCCGATCGCGTCCGGCAACCGGTCCCGTGTGCCGGACCCCAGCAGGGCAGCCCGGCCGAGCCTTCGCAGGTCAAGCCGCGGACGACCGCGCCTGCGCTGCGCCGCGGGCGTCACCGGGCCAGGCATCGCAGGGTTTGTAGCCTCCGCACTCATGGGCACCTCCGGCTGCTCCGACCGGCGGTGGGCGGACGACGGCATACTCCGTCCGGGCCGGTGCTTGATGCTACCGAGCCCATCACGCGCCGCTGACCGCCTCTCGCCGAGCGTGAAACGGATCACCCATTCGAGCGACAGTTCACGGGTTTACAGTTTCGAGCCATTCCGCGTCGATCTCGCCTTCGGCGACGATCACCGCGGGGCCCGTCATCTCGATCTCACCGTCGGGCCGCTCGGTGATCACCAGGCTCCCACCAGGCAGATCGACGGTGTACGTGACCGGCGAACCGGTCGTTGCGGGGTCCACCCCGTCCCTGCGGGCCGCCGCGACGGCGACGGCGCACGCGCCCGTGCCGCACGAGCGGGTCTCGCCCGCCCCGCGCTCGTGCACGCGCATGGCGACGTGACGCGGGCCACGGTCGACGACGAACTCGACGTTCACGCCGTCAGGGTAGGCCGAGACGGGGCTGAATGGCGGCGGGTCGTACAGAGTTCCGGCGTGGGCCAGGTCGTCCACGAAGGCGACCGCGTGGGGGTTGCCCATGTTCACGTTGCGCGCCGGCCAGTGCTGGTCGGCCACCGAGACGGTGACATCCCCTTCGGGGAAGAGCGCCTTGCCCATGCCGACGGTGACGTCCCCACCGGCCGCGGCCTTGGCGATGTGCACGGTCTTCACGCCACCGCGGGTCGCGATGGCCAGATCGCCCTCGCCCACCAGTCCGGCGCGCTGCAGATAGCGGGCGAAGACGCGCACGCCGTTGCCGCACATCTCGGCGATCGAACCGTCGCCGTTGCGGTAGTCCATGAACCATTCGGCCTCGGCGGCCAGATGGCGAACCTCCGGGTGCGCCGCGGAACGCACGACATGCAGCAGGCCGTCGCCCCCGATGCCCGCGCGGCGGTCGCACAGGGCGGCCACAGCGGCCGGGGGCAGCTCAATGGCGTTCTCGGGGTCCGGGACGATCACGAAGTCGTTCTTGGTCCCGTGCCCCTTGAGGAAGGCGATCCGCGTGCTCATTCCTCGATCGTACGGGAGGGCCAGGACACTCGGCCCTTACGGTGCCCACCAGGGCCCTGACCTCGCAGGACGCGGGTCAGCGAAGGCGTGCGACGCGCCACACGGCGAGGACGGCGACGGCCAGGAACACCAGGGCGTACGCACAGACGATCCGCCAGTCCGGGCGGCTTCCCGAATCGCGCTCCGGAAGCCCGGGCCAGGTGTGCCCCACGCGGCGCGCGGCCATCATGCCCCAGCCTGCGGCGCAGCAGCTGATCAGGAGTCCGAGCATGGCGACGACAGCTCCGCCGTCACCGAACTCGAAGGCCAGCGGGAAGGCGAACATCAGCGATCCCGCCGCGGCGAGGATGACGATCGGTGCGAGCTGCCAGATGCGCAGACGGCGCTGCGGGCGCAGTTCGACCTCGACCTCGGCCACGGCCATCTGGTCCGCGCCGGGACCGTCGTCGGTCACGCCGTCCGGTGCCCCGTCGGGGCCGTCCGGAGTCAGCTCGCCGCCGCCATGTGCGGTGTCACGAGGGCCGGCCTCCATCGCCATCCGCCCTCCTGCTTCGGACTCCACTGGTCGATCGATGGTCGATGATGGCACGGCGCCAGGGGCCGGGATGACCGCCTGAGCGTCCCGATGCCATCACGTGATCAGGCTGTGACCGCTCGTTCGACCAACGTCAGCGCCCGCCCTGGGAGTTCCCCTCGATCGGCCATGGCGCCACTGAGCCAGTGCACCCGGGGATCGCGGCGGAACCACGAGTCCTGACGGCGCGCGAAGCGCTTGGTCGCCCGCACGGTCTCCGCGCGCGCCTCGTCCTCGGTGCACTCCCCCGCGAGCGCCGCGAGCACCTGCTGGTACCCGAGAGCGCGCGACGCCGTACGCCCGTCGCGCAGTCCGACCGCCTCCAGAGCGCGCACCTCGTCGACGAGGCCCGCGTCCCACATGCGGTCCACGCGCGTGGCGATGCGTTCGTCGAGTTCGGGGCGGCCGACGTCGACGCCGATCTGGACGGTGTCGTAGACGGAGTCGTGTCCGGGGAGGTTGGCGGTGAAGGGTTTGCCGGTGATCTCGATGACTTCGAGGGCGCGCACGATCCGGCGGCCGTTGCTGGGGAGGATGGCCTGGGCCGCCCCGGGGTCGGCGGCGGCGAGGCGGGCATGGAGTGCGCCGGAGCCCTGGAGCTCCAGCTCCTCCTCCAGGCGGGCCCGGACCGCGGGGTCCGTACCGGGGAACTCCAGGTGGTCCACGGCCCCCCTGACGTAGAGCCCGGAGCCGCCGACCAGGATCGGCCAGCGCCCGTCGGCAAGGAGACGGTCGATCTCGGCTCGCGCCAGCTTCTGGTACTCGGCGACGCTCGCCGCCTCCGTGACGTCCCAGATGTCGAGGAGGTGGTGCGGGACCCCGTCGCGCTCTTCGAGGGTCAGCTTGGCGGTTCCGATGTCCATCCCTCTGTAGAGCTGCATGGAGTCGGCGTTGACGACTTCGCCGCCGAAACGCTGGGCGAGAAAAACGCCCAGATCGGACTTTCCTGCCGCGGTCGGACCGACGACGGCGATGACCCGCGGTGCGGGAGCTGCTCTACTCACCGCCCCAGTCTCGCAAACACCGCGACCACTTCCCGAACGAGCTACGTGACGCCACACGTCCGGGGTCGTTGCCTGTTGCGAGGTTCCGGCCGCCGGTTTTCGAGGACCGGCGACCCGGGCGGCGCAACAGGGCGCACCGGGCGGCGCGGGATTTCGCCCACACGAGTACCGTATGGAGTAGATATGGGCGTTTTTGCACGGTTCCGTAGGAAGTCCAAGGACACGGAAGAGGCGTCAACAACCGAGGCGTCGGCCGACACCCTGACGGCCGAGCCGGAAGCGGCCGGGGAGTCCCCCGAGCCCGAGTCCGGCAAGGAAGAGGCCAAGGCCGAAGCCGCCGCCGAGGACGAGACCAAGGCCGACACAGAGGCCGACGCCGAGACCGAGGGCAAGACCGAGGACGAGGCGGAGAGCACCGAAGAGGCTGCCGCGGAGAACGTGGACATCCCGAAGCAGCAGTCCGCGGAGAAGGCCGCCGACAACGACGAGGCCGACGAAGGCGCCCGCAAGTGACTCTCCCAGCGAGGGAAGGTAACCGATGGGCTTCCTGCAGAGCCTGAAAGACAAGCTCGCCCCGGCAAAGGACAAGGTCGCAGGCCTCGCGCAACAGCACGGGGACAAGATCGACCAGGGTCTCGACAAGGCCGCGAAGATGGTCGACGACAAGACAAAGGGCAAGTACAGCGACAAGATCCAGACGGGCACGGGCAAGGCGAAGGATGCCAAGGACCGCCTCGCCGGGACGCCCGACGAGGGCAAGGGCCCGGGC
Organism: Streptomyces sp. NPDC056486; assembly: GCF_042795295.1. Lineage (NCBI taxonomy): Bacteria > Bacillati > Actinomycetota > Actinomycetes > Kitasatosporales > Streptomycetaceae > Streptomyces > Streptomyces sp. NPDC056486. Next base: position 50,605 of record NZ_JBHTSF010000032.1, on the reverse strand, counting down.
GGCGACGCCGCCCCACCGAAGCCCCCTCCGGCTCCCTGAAACCATCGGCTGAATCGCTCGTCGGCCCACCGGCGGCAGCACAGCGCCGGAGCACCGCCCGAGTCAGCCGACCGGGTCACTGAACAACACCGGCGGACGGCCGTGGAGCGCCCCCCAGCTCCGCGGCCGTCGCCGTGCGCCTCCGGAGCGCCCCGGCAGCGTGCGCGGTCCGCCTGGGTCAGGTCACAGCCTCAGGCCTCTACGACCAGGTGGCGACCAGATACCCGACGCCGTACGGAGCGTCCTCGTAAAGAAGCTCGCCGCTCAGGCCGGCGCCCGCGGCAGCGCCCGCTAGCACCTGCCACGGAGCCCGGCCCGCCGCCTTCAGTTCGTACGCCAACTCCGCGTCCAACGCCTTGAGTGCCTCGACGTCCGCCGTCCCCAGCGCACGAGCGATCTCCGCGTCGAACCCGGCCGCCCGCTCGTCGAGATATCCCGGTGCCTTCAGCGTGCGGCACGCGCTGGCGTCGCCCATCACCAGCAGGGCCACCCGCTCGCCGCGTACCGCGATCTCCCCGCCGACCTGAATGCACCGCTCGGCCGCCAGAGGTTCCCCCACCCCGAGCCCTTCCAGCGGGGCCGCCGACCACGCCGTACGGTCGAGCAGCCAGGCGGCGACGGCAAGCGAGGGCGGAAGCTCGCGCTCCGCCGCAGCGTCCGTGCCGTTCGCACCGTCGTCGCCGGATCGCCCGAGGCGTACGTCGAGGTCCACGCCGAAACCGCGGAAGGACCCACGGGCGCCCTGCGGATGCGGGCCACGCCCGCTCTGCTCGGCGGGGCCGACCACGACGAGCCGGTCGGGCCGCGAGGCCGCGAGCACTCCGATGGCGTCCGTGCACGCGGCGCGCGCGGCGTCCAGTTCGGGGGCAGCGCCCGCGGCGACCTCGGGGACGAGCAGGGGCGGGCAGGGGCAGACGGCTGCGGCGACAAGCATGATCGGCAGCGTAACGCGCGCCCGCGCGCTAGTAGGCGATCGGGCCCGAGTCCCACTCCAGCTCGGAGATCGAGAAGCGGTACGGGAAAGAGCCCCCGGACGAACCGTCGCCGATCACCATCCAGCCGTCGGCCGTGCGGTAACGCCGCATCCGTACGGGATAGCGGGGGTGCTTGGGGCGGTACAGGCGGACGAACTCCGCGAACCGCTCCACCGCTTCCTCATGCGTGCCGTCCACCGTGGCCATCAGCTCGAACAGATGCCACGCCCCCGGCCCCGGAGGGTTCTCCATCATCAGCGCCCAGCGCGCCATCAGCCCATCCCCCGTTGTCCGCCGCCCGCCCGTTGCCGCCGCTCGCCCCGGTCAGTCGCAGCCGCAACCGCTGCCCGCGGCCACCGGAAGCGGCTCGGGGGCGCCCACCTTCGGCAGCCCGAGCATCACGCCGACGGGCTTGGCCGCCGCCTCGGTGTTGCGCTTCTCCCAGGCGTCACCCGCGCGCGTGGGGCGCACGTTCAGGACGGGGCCTTCGGCGAGCAGGTGGTGCGGCGCCGCGTAGGTGATCTCGACCGTCACGACGTCACCGGGGCGGACCTCGGTGTCCGGCTTGGTGAAGTGGACCAGACGGCTGTCGGGGGCTCGTCCGGAGAGGCGGTGGGTGGCGCCGTCCTTGCGGCCCTCGCCCTCGGCGACCATCAGCTCCAGGGTCCTGCCGACCTGCTTCTTGTTCTCGTCCCAGGAGATCTCCTCCTGGAGGGCGGAAAGACGCATGTAGCGCGCCTGCACGACCTCCTTGGGGATCTGCCCCTCCATGGTCGCCGCGGGCGTACCGGGGCGCTTGGAGTACTGGAAGGTGAAGGCGTTGGCGAAGCGGGCCTCACGGACGACGTGCATCGTCTGCTCGAAGTCCTCCTCGGTCTCTCCGGGGAAGCCGACGATGATGTCGGTGGAGATCGCCGCCTCGGGCATGGCGGCGCGGACCTTCTCGATGATGCCGAGGAAGCGGTCCTGACGGTACGAGCGGCGCATCGCCTTGAGGATGGGGTCCGATCCTGACTGGAGCGGCATGTGCAACTGGGGCATCACGTTCGGGGTCTCGGCCATGGCGGCGATCACGTCGTCCGTGAAGTCACGCGGGTGCGGTGACGTGAAGCGCACGCGCTCCAGGCCCTCGATCTTCCCGCAGGCCCGGAGGAGCTTGCTGAATGCCTCGCGGTCACCGATGTCCGAGCCGTACGCGTTCACGTTCTGGCCGAGCAGGGTGACCTCGGAGACGCCCTCACCGACGAGCGCCTCGATCTCGGCGAGGATGTCGCCGGTCCTGCGGTCCTTCTCCTTGCCGCGCAGGGCGGGCACGATGCAGAACGTGCAGGTGTTGTTGCAGCCCACGGAGATGGAGACCCACGCCGCGTACGCGCTCTCGCGGCGCGTGGGCAGCGTCGAGGGGAACGCCTCCAGGGACTCGGCGATCTCTACCTGCGCCTCTTCCTGAACGCGGGCCCGCTCCAGGAGCACCGGCAGCTTGCCGATGTTGTGCGTCCCGAAGACGACGTCCACCCAGGGCGCCTTCTTGACGATGGTGTCGCGGTCCTTCTGGGCGAGGCAGCCGCCGACGGCGATCTGCATGCCGGGCCGCTTGGTCTTCATCGGCGCCAGGCGGCCGAGGTTGCCGTACAGCTTGTTGTCGGCGTTCTCCCGCACGGCGCACGTGTTGAAGACGACCACGTCGGCGTCGCCGTCCGAGCCATCGGGCGCGCGTTCGTATCCGGCGCCCTCGAGGAGACCGGAGAGGCGCTCCGAATCGTGGACGTTCATCTGGCACCCGTAAGTGCGTACCTCGTACGTTCCTTTAACGCCCACTGCCTGTCCCCGGTCGCCGCTGCTCATACGACAAGGGTAGGCGGTCGCTGAAGTGTCCCTGCCGGGAGCTCTGCCCTGGCCATCGCGGCGAGTGGCCTGGCAGGATCGCGCGCATGCTCAAGGCACCCCTCCACATCAGCAGGCGCCGCGCACTCCAGGGTGCGGCGGCCGCCCTCGTGGTCTTCGGGCTCTTGATGTGGTGGCTCGTTCCGGCGGGCGACGACTCTCCGGAGGGCCGGATCACGTTCAGTACGGGCGTGAAGAACGCGGTGTACGAGCGGTACGGCAAGCTCCTGCGGACCGCGGTCTCCCATGACATGCCCAAGGTGGACGTGAAGCTGCTCAACAGCGAGGGGTCGCAGCAGAACGTCGAGCGGGTGGCGACGGGGAAGGCCGATTTCACCGTCGCGGCGGCCGACGCCGTCGCGAAGTACCGCCAGGAGGGGCGTGCGGGCGCGGAGCGGCTGCGGGGCTGTGCGCGGCTGTACGACGACTACGTACAGCTCGTCGTCCGGCGCTCGTCGGACATCGGGAAGGCGCAGGACCTGCGGGGCAAGAAGGTGGCCGTGGGCCAGCCGCGCTCGGGCGTGCAGCTGATAGCGGACCGGGTGCTCAAGGCCGCCGACCTCGATCCCGACAAGGACCTCACGTCGGTGGACGCCGGTATCGACACGGCGCCCGATCTTCTCAAGAAGGGCGACATCGACGCCTTCTTCTGGTCGGGCGGACTGCCGACCCTCACCGTGGCCGAGCTCTCCGAGAAGTTCGACGTCCGCCTCGTCCCGCTCGGCGACCTCGTGGACGCGCTGCACAAGCAGGGCGGAGCCTCCCGCTACTACCGGGCAGCGGTGATGCCCGCCGACGCCTATCCCGCCGTGCAGCAGAGCGACGCCGTACCGACCCTTGCCGTGGCGAACCTCCTGGTGACCACGGACCGGGCGGACCCGAAGCTGACCGAGGGCCTGACCCGCACGGTGATCGACAGCCGCGATCACATCGGTGACGAGGTGCACGCGGCCCAGCTCGTGGACCTGCGCACGGCGCTCTACACGGACCCGCTCGCCCTGCACGAGGGCGCACGCCGCTACTACCAGTCGGTCAAGCCGTAGCCGTCAGGTCCGGGTGCCGGGCTCGCCGCGCGGGACGCCGACGGTCACCCGCAGTCCGTGCGGCTCGCGCTGTTCGTAGGCGATCGAACCGCCGCCCGCGGTGAGCAGGGCCCGCGAGATGGACAGGCCGAGGCCCGAGCCCTGCACGTTCTGGTGGCGGTTGCTGCGCCAGAAGCGGTCGCCGATGCGGGCGAGCTCGTCCTCCGTGAGGCCGGGGCCGCCGTCCGTGATCACCATGGTCGTCAGCTCACCGCTCCAGGAGACCTCCACGCTCACCTCCTCGCCCTCGGGCGTGAACTTGAGGGCGTTGTCGATCACCGCGTCCAGGGCGCTGGACAGGGCGACCGGGTCGGCCCAGCCGGTGGTCGCCGGGCAGGTGCCGGTCAGCCGCACCCCGCGCTCCTCGGCGAGCGGCCGCCAGGCGCCGACCCGTTCGGCCGTGAGCGCACCGATGTCGGTGAGCTGCAGATCGGCCGCCGCGTGCTCGGCGAGCGCGAGACCGAGGAGGTCGTCGAGGACCTGGGCGAGGCGTTTTCCCTCGGTGCGCACGGAGGCGATCTCCTCGTTGCCCTCGGGCAGTTCGAGGGCGAGCAGCTCGATGCGGAGCAGCAGGGCGGAGAGCGGATTGCGCAGTTGGTGCGAGGCGTCGGCGACGAAGGCCCGCTGCTGCTCGAGGACGTCCTGGACGTTGTCGGCCATCTCGTTGAACGACCGGGCGAGGCGCCGGAGTTCGGGCGGCCCGCCCGCGGCCGCCACCCTCGACTTCAGGCTGCCGGTCGCGATGTCGTGCGTGGTCGCGTCCAGGACCCGTACCGGACGCAGCACCCAGCCGGTGAGGCGCAGCGCGGCACCGACGGCCAGGAGCATGGCGGCCGACTCGCCGGCGCCGATGAGCAGCCACCCCTGCAGTGTCTTCGAACGCATGCGCCCCGTAGGTGATTCGGTGACGACGACCGCGATGACGTCCCCGTCCCTGATCACCGGAGAGGCGACGACGAGCCTGCCGCGCTGCCAGGGCCACACCTGCTGCGGATCGTGGCTTCCACGGGACCTGAGGGCCTCCTCGAAGGCCTCCCGCACCTCGGCGCCCCTGGGGGGCAGGAACCAGCTCCCGGGCGCGTGAGCCATGGGCTCACGGTCCCGGAAGAAGACGCCTGCCTTGATCCCGTAGACCTCGTGGTAGTAGTCGAGTTCGGTCTGGAGGGTTGCGCGGCGTTCGTCCTTGTTCCGCTGGCGCGACCCTGTGGGGCGTTTGGTGACGAACTGCGCGAGTGCCGCGAAGCGTGCCGTGTCGTCGATCCGGTCGACGACCACCTTCTGCTGCTGCGCCGCGGCCACGCTCACCGCGAGCGGGAAGCCGAGCGCGAGCAGCACCCCCGCCATGAGGACGATGAGCAGCGGGAGGAGGCGAGAGCGCACCTGACCTCGCTACTGGCTACGCGGCCGGGGCGACGAGCCGATAGCCCACGCCCCGTACGGTCTCGATCAGGGCCGGCATGTGCAGCTTGGAGCGCAGGGAAGCGACATGCACCTCAAGAGTGCGCCCCGTCCCCTCCCAGCTGGTGCGCCACACCTCACTGATGATCTGCTCCCGGCGGAACACCACACCGGGCCGCTGCGCGAGAAGCGCGAGCAGGTCGAACTCCTTGCGGGTCAGCTGGACCGTCGAACCGTCCACACTGACCTGACGGGTGGCCAGTTCGATGCGTACGGAACCGAGGCGCAGCTCGCTGTCCGCGGGCCCCGCGGCGGCTCCGGACGGAGGTCGCCGGATGACCGCGTGGATGCGGGCGATCAACTCCCCGGTGTCGTACGGCTTCACCACATAGTCATCGGCCCCGAGGTTCAGACCATGGATCCGCGAGCGCACGTCGGCACGCGCCGTCACCATGATCACGGGAATCGACCCGCGCTTGCGGATCTTTCCGCACACCTCGTAGCCGTCCTGATCGGGCAGCCCCAGGTCGAGGAGCACGACTCCGAAGGGTGCCGTTTTGCCGGGCAGCAGGGCCTGCAGCGCTTCCTCGCCGCTGCGCGCGTGCACGACGTCGAAGCCGTGCCTGGCCAGGACCGCGGACAGGGCCGCCGCCACGTGATTGTCGTCCTCGACGAGGAGCAGTCTCATACGGGCCCCCTCCGGTTCATCGGTCGTTCCGTTCGCGCTCGCCGATGGCCGGTACGCGCGCGTGCACAGGCACCAACGCATCCACTCCGATAGGTAAGGACCGCGTCAAGAGGGTTCGGGCCACGGGCACGTTCCGTTACGCAGCCGGAACGTGCGGGGGCGTCCCCTTCACACGGAGTGTCCGGTTGCGGCCGGATCGTTATGCTCAATTTCCCCTCAGATGTAATGACGCTGGTCGCACCGGGTTATTACTGTCCTCCCAACCGAGGAGGATGGAGCACAAGCCGTGACCGAAGTATCGGTGACCAAGGACGCCATACCGCCTGGAGCGGACGACCTGGTCGTGCTGAAGAACGTCAACAAGCACTTCGGCGCTCTGCACGTCCTCCAGGACATCGACCTGACCATTACCCGCGGTGAGGTCGTCGTCGTGATCGGCCCCTCCGGGTCGGGCAAGTCGACGCTGTGCCGCGCCATCAACCGTCTGGAGACGGTCGAGTCGGGAGACATCTCGATCGACGGCAAGCCGTTGCCCCAGGAGGGCAAGGAGCTCGCCCGTCTCCGTGCGGACGTGGGCATGGTCTTCCAGTCCTTCAACCTTTTCGCGCACAAGACCGTGCTCGAGAACGTGATGCTGGGCCAGATCAAGGTGCGCAAGACGTCCAAGGCGGAAGCAGAGACGAAGGCTCGTGCCCTTCTGGACCGCGTGGGTGTCGCCACGCAGGCCGACAAGTACCCCGCGCAGCTCTCCGGCGGCCAGCAGCAACGCGTCGCGATCGCCCGCGCGTTGGCGATGGACCCCAAGGTGATGCTCTTCGACGAGCCCACGTCGGCGCTCGACCCGGAGATGATCAACGAGGTCCTGGAGGTCATGCAGCAGCTCGCACGTGACGGCATGACCATGGTCGTGGTCACCCACGAGATGGGCTTCGCGCGATCCGCGGCCAACCGCGTCGTCTTCATGGCGGACGGCCGCATCGTCGAAGAGGCCGTGCCGGAACAGTTCTTCAGCAACCCGCGCAGCGACCGGGCCAAGGACTTCCTGTCGAAGATCCTTAAACACTGAGGCTCCTACGTCGTCTCAACGCCAGTCGAATCAAAGGATGTTCACCATGAAGCTCCGTAAGTCCGCCGCCGCCGTAGCGGCTGTCGCCGCGCTGTCGCTCGCCGCCACGGCCTGCGGCGGCAAGGAGGGCTCCGCCGGCGACAAGCCGGAAGGACCCGACACCTCCGGCGCCAAGGCCCTCAGCTACGAGGTCAAGAAGGACGCCTCGGTCGACTCGTCCGTCTTCAAGGCCGCCAAGAAGCGCGGCAAACTGGTGATCGGCGCCAAGGCCGACCAGCCGTACCTGGGCTTCCAGGACCAGTCGACCAAGGAGTACTCCGGCTTCGACATCGAGATCGCCAAGATGATCGCGGCTGATCTCGGCTTCTCGGCGAAGCAGATCGAGTGGAAGACGGTCGACTCCGGCGCGCGTGAGACCGCGGTCTCCAAGGGCGACGTCGACCTGATGATCGGCACGTACACGATCAACCCCGAGCGCAAGAAGCAGATCGACTTCGCGGGACCGTACTTCCACGCCGGCGCCTCGCTCCTGGTCCGCAAGGACGAGAAGGAGCTCAAGGGCCCGGAGACGGTCCGCGGCAAGAAGGTCTGTTCCATCGTCGGTTCCACGCCGCTGCAGAACATCAAGAAGCCGAAGTACGGCGCCAAGGTCACCGAGCTCTCCAAGTACTCGGAGTGCGTCGCCCAGCTCCTGAACAACCAGGTCGACGCCGTCACCACCGACGACGCGATCCTGATGGGCTACGCGGCGCAGAACAAGGGCAAGCTCAAGGTCGTCGGCAAGCCCTTCTCTGACGAGCCCTACGGTGTCGGCCTGAAGAAGGGCGACGCGGCCCTGCAGACGGCCGTCGCGGACGCCATCAAGGCGCACCAGGAGAGCGGCGACTACAAGAAGGCCTACGACGCCACCCTCGGCAAGTCCGGCTCCGACTACCAGGACCCGCCGGCCTTCACCGACCCGAAGTAATCCGGCGCGTCCCGCTCCGTCCGCTTTCATCGACGGTACGGAGCGGGACGTTCGCTGCGCGCATCGCGGCCGGACCTGTCGCGAAACCCTGCCACCGCCCTCGGCCCTGAAGGCCGGGGCCCGTCGCGATCACCTGCGACCCGTCGCGAAAGACCTCGCGGAGAATTCATGGACGTACTGCTCGACAACCTGTCGCTTTTCCGCGAAGGGTTTTTGGGGACTCTGAAGCTGACCGCATCCAGCGCGCTCGTGGCTGTGGTGGCCGGGGTCATCATCGCCGGGTTCCGGGTATCACCCGTTCCACCGCTGCGAATATTCGGAACCCTCTGGGTCACACTGCTGCGGAACACCCCTCTGACTCTGCTCTTCCTTGTGGCGTTCTTCGTTCTGCCCAAGGTGCTCTATCCCGACCTGGACTCCTTCGTCCTCGCCACGTTCGCCTGCGGTTTCTACACCTCCGCATTCGTGGCCGAAGCGGTCCGCTCAGGCATCAACACCGTGCCGCTCGGGCAGGCCGAGGCGGCCCGAGCGGTCGGGCTCAGCTTCGCCCAGACGATGCGGCTCATCGTCCTGCCCCAGGCCACGCGCACGGTGGTGCCGCCGCTCTCCAGCATCTTCATCGCTCTGACGAAGAACACCGCCATCGCGGGTGCCTTCGACAACGTCGAGCTGTTCAACATCTCCAAGACGCTGAGCAATGAGGGCTACGACATCGTGATGATCTTCATCTGGATCACCGTCGCGTACCTGATCATCACGTACGCCATCAACGGCCTCTTCCGACTCCTTGAGCACCGCCTGGAGGTCGCCCGATGAGTGCCAACGTTCTCTTCGACGCCCCCGGCCCCAAAGCCCGTGTCCGCAACATCATCTACAGCGTTGTCGGCACCGCGGCTTTCCTGGGCGGCATTCTCTGGATCATTCTGCGGCTGAACAGCAAGGGCGAGTTCGAAGGTGACCTCTGGGACATCTTCAACTACACCGGAATTCAGCAGAACATTCTGGACTCCCTTGTCGCCACGCTGAAGGTGTTCGCCCTCGCGGGCATCTTCTCGCTGGTGTTCGCCGTGGTGCTCTGTGTGGCGCGGCTCTCCGAGCACAAGCCGGTGCGCTGGTTCGCCGTCGCCTTCATCGACCTCTTCCGGTCCATTCCGCTGCTCATCACCATCTTCGCGTTCTGGGTCGGCCTGGTCGGCAACATGACCCCGTTCTGGGCGCTGGTGCTCGGCCTGACCATCTACAACGGATGCGTCCAGGCCGAGGTGCTCCGCGCGGGCATCAACGCGGTGCCCAAGGGGCAGATGGAGGCGGCCTACGCCCTGGGTATGCGCAAGACCCAGGTCATGGCTTCGGTGCTCTTCCCGCAGGCGGTCCGGTCGATGCTGCCGACCATCATCAGCCAGCTGGTGGTGACGCTGAAGGACACCTCGCTCGGATTCTTCGTCCTCTACCCCGAGCTGCTCCAGTCGGCCCGGCTGATCGCCAACAACACACCCGTCAACGGCGTATACCCGTTCGTCCAGACGGTCACTGTGTTCGGCGCCATCTACATCGGGCTCTGCCTGCTCCTCTCCTCGCTGGCCACCTGGATCGAGAAGCGCGGCCGTCGTGCCAAGACCGGTATCGCCGTCGCCGCGGCCGCCGAACCGGCCGAGGCACCAGGCGTGCTCGATCCCTCCGCGCCTCAGGGCCCCGCCGCCGGGGGCACCGCGGCAGCGGACGCGCAGCCGGGTGACGACCCGGAGAAGAAGAACTGACGCGATCCATGCGGCAGTGATGCTCTGTCAGCAGTGCGTGTCCCAGGGCCCGTCGAATCCGTTCGACGGGCCCTGACGCATGCCCCACCGGGTGCCCACACGAACGATCCCAGCCGAAGCCCGGCCTCCAGTGCGTCCAGCTTGACGGCTCGCCAAGCAGTCTGTTGCATACGTTCTGTGATCGCGCACCGGGCTCCAACTGTAAGTTCCTGTACGTACGTCCAGCGCTCCCGGGCCCTTGCGGCGGGAGGGTGCGCCCCGTGGACCCGGTGATCGTCGTCGGCGCGGGCCCCGTGGGTCTCACGCTCGCCCTGGCTCTCGCGCGTCACTCCGTACCCACCGTCGTACTCGACGAAGGTCCCGGCAAGGACGAGCAGCGGCCCGCGCGGACCGTCGTCCTGCGGGATGACACCGCGGCCCTCATGGAGCGGCTCGCCGGTCACTCGTTCGGTGACCAGGACTCCGGCGCGCGATGGGTCGGCCTGCGGTCCCTGCGGCGCAAGCAGCTGATGCGGGAGCTCACGTTCAGTGACGAGACACCGGCCCCGCTGCATGTGCCCCAGCACGCGCTGACCGGCGCGCTGCGCGCGGCCATCGCCGAGGAGCGTCTGGTCAAGATCGCGGTGGAGAGCAAGCTCGACTCCCTGGAGCAGGATGCGGGCGGCCTTACGGCCCACACGCGCGGTCCCAAGGACACCTGGTGGCGCGGCAGTTATCTGGTGGGCTGCGACGGACCTCGGTCGACGGTGCGCAAGCTCCTCGACGTCCGCTTCCCGGGGCGCACGGCTGTCGAACGACACGCCGTGGCCGCGCTGCGCACGGAACTTCCCGGGCCCGGCGAGGCGTTGTTGCATCGGATGCCTCCGTGGCGCCACGGGGGCGCCGAGGTGACGGGCCGCCCGCTCGCCGACGGGGTGTGGCGGCTCGACTGGCTGCTGCCGCCGCGCGGTGATCTCGTGACGCCCGACGCCCTCGTGGTCCGCATCCGCGAGACTCTCGCGGGCTGGTGCGGGGGTTCCACGCCACCGTACGAACTTCTCGACACGGGCGTGCACACCGTCCACCACCGCCTTGCCCGACGGTGGCGGGTCGGCCGTGCCTTCCTCGCGGGGGACGCCGCGCATCTGCTCGGCGCGCTCGGTACTCAGGGGCTCGACGAAGGGCTGCGGGACGCGGACAACCTCGCCTGGAAGCTGGCCCTTGCCTGGCATCACGGCGCGCGGGACGCCCTGCTCGACAGCTATCAGACCGAGCGGCGGGCCGGCGTCGCCACACGCCTGCGCGCCGCCGACCAGTCGCTGCCGATACTGCGGGGCGGCAAGGGCCTGCGCTCGTACGTGCCGGGATCGGCGCGCGGGCACGACACGCTCCTCACCGACGGCCATGTGGGCCGCGGGCCCCTCGGAGCGCCCACGTCGTACGCGGAGTCACCGCTGGCGCCCGCGCCCTCCGAGTCCGAGGTGCCCGTGGACACGGAGCCTGGGGCGCCCGTGGCCGATGTGCCGGTGACGGCGCCCGACGGCTCCTTGGTGCGGCTGCGGGACCGGCTCGGCGTGGGGCATCTGCTCGTCGTCCTCGTCGCGCCCGGCACGGTGGTGTGGGAGCGGCGGCACTGGGTGACGGCCGGGATCATGCCCCGGCTCGCCGCCGCCGTCACGGCGCTGCCGCACCCGGCGGAGCTTCTGGTCGCGGAAAGTTACCCCGGGGCTCCCGCGCACTCGGTGCTGCTCATCCGCCCCGACGGCCACTTGGTCACCGCGCTCGGCGGGGTACGCCCCGCCGAGCTGTATACGGCGGCCGAGGCAGCCCTGGGCGGGGCGGTGCCGAAGCGACGCGCGGACAGTGCGGACACCACGGTGAAGGAGGAGAGCACGGCCGTCGCGAGCAGGCCGACCACCCAGTGAACAGGAGTTGACCGGCACGCAGCGTCATGGTCTACTCCGAAATATGACCGACACCGATGTGCGCCTGTGGCGGAGGGTCCATATGGACCTCATCCGCTATGCGGGCTGCGTGTGTCGCACGTCCTTCTGAATTCGCCTTTCCTCTGCGCGCCTGCCCCTCTCTGGGTCTGTGGTGCGCGCTTCCGCGAACTTCCAGGACGGTAGCCGTGTCTGCTTCTGTTTCCACCGTTTCGACTTCCACCGTTTCGACTGTTCCCGCCACGCATGCCTCCACGGCGGCGCCCGCGCCCACCGCCGCCGAGCTTCTCGATTTCGTACGCCGCAGCGCGGCCGACCCCGAGCTCATCGCCTCACTGCCGCTCGACCCCGAGGGGCGCACCTGGGTGCGTCTCGAAGGGCCCGGCGGCAGCGAGGCCTGGCTGATCGGCTGGCCGCCCGGCACCGGCACCGGCTGGCACGACCACGCGGAGTCGGTCGGTGCCTTCCTCACCGCTGCCGGCGCCCTCAAGGAGAACTCACTCGCCGCCCGGCTGCCCACCGACGGCTGGAAGACCCTTGAGCTGTCCGAAGGGGTGGACCGCGAGCGCGAGTTGACGGCCGGCAAGGGCAGGGCGTTCGGCCAGAACCACGTCCATGAGGTTCTGAACGAGTCCACGAGCGAGCACGCCATCTCCGTGCACGCCTACTATCCGCCACTGCCGCGTATCCGGCGCTACAGCCGTACGGGCGCGGTCCTGCGCCTGGAGTCCGTGGAGCGCCCGGAGGACTGGCAGTGAGTGAGCAGCCCGTAGACGCACGTCCCGTAGATGTACCTCCTGCAGATGTACCTCCCGTAGGCATCGATGAGTTGCTTGAGCGCGTGCGGCTCGACCTCGACCGGGTCACTCCGGAGGAGGCGCGCGACACCGCTGCCGCCGGGGGACTTCTGGTCGACATCCGGTACGCCGCCCTGCGCGAGCGGGACGGTCTGATCCCCGGCGCCCTCGTCGTCGAGCGCAATGAGCTGGAGTGGCGCCTGGACCCCCAGGGGAGCCACCGTGCCGCGGAGGCCGTGAGCCACGACCTGCGGGTCGTCGTGATCTGCAACGAGGGCTACGCGTCGAGTCTCGCGGCCGTCTCTCTGCGACAGCTGGGGCTGCGGCACGCGACCGACCTCATCGGCGGGTTCCAGGCGTGGAAGGCCGCAGGGTTTCCTGTCGACGCCGACCTTCCTGCCGGGGGCTGAGCACGCTCACTCCTTGGCCGTCGCCACCGTGACGGGGCGGGGCTTCAGGGCGGCGCGGCCAGGGAGCGCGGTCGCGGTGAGGGCGAGCAGAGCCGCGACGGCCACCACGGAGACGTACACCAGGGGCGTGATCGAAGGCGCGGCGCTGCCCGTCATGCCGATGCTGAAAGCGGTCAGGACGGCGAGCGCGATGCCGCTGCCGATGGCCGTGCCGATGAGCAGGACGGACAGCGCCTCGGTGCGCAGCATGCCCAGGACCTGACGGCGGCTCGCCCCCGCGAGACGCAGCATCGCGAACTCGCGGACGCGCTCGGAGACCGACATCGCGAGGGTGTTGACGACGGCGATCGCGGTGAAGGCCAGGATGAGGCCCATGGCCAGGTAGTTCACCTCGGAGTTCGCCTGCTGGCGCTCGGCCTGGAGGTTGTCGGCGGCGGCCGGGGCGAGCACCCGCACGCCCGGGAACTTCGCGACGCCTGCCGCGAGTTGTTGCTGTGTACGGTCGCTCTTGATCAGGACCGTGGCGGCGAGCGGGTTGTCGACGTGGCGGGCGACCAGGTCGTGCGCCATGGTCAGGTCTCCGAACCCGAGTCCCCGTGTGTACACGGCGCCCACCTTGAGCGCGGTCTTCGTGCCGTCGCCGAGCGTGAGCTTCAAAGTGCTGCCGGGCTTCAAGTTGAGCTGATCAGCGGCCAGTTCGCTGACGGCGACACTGCCCTTGCCGAAGCCCCTCAGGGTTCCGGCGGTCACGTCCGGGTCCCAGGTGCGGGTGAGACCGGCCGCACTGACGCCCTGCGCCGGGTACTTGTCGAGCCCTACGCGCACGGTGGTGCGCACGACCTCGGTGGCGGCCTCGACGCCTTCGGTCGTACGCAGCTTCTGCGCGGCCCGGGCCGGGACGCCGGGCCCCTGCGCCGCAAGGACCCAGTCGGCGCGGATGCCCTCGCGTGCCTGTGCGCGGGCGGCGTCGCCGAGGGTGGGCTGAACGAACAGGACGGTGCAGGCCATGCCGGTCAGGAGGGTGAGCGGGGTGACGGCCGCCGCCATCCGGGCGGCATTTCCACGGAGGTTGGCGTGCGCGAGTCGGCCGCTGGGCCCGGAGATCCGCAGCGGGCCACGGAGTACGGCGGCCGACGCCCTGACCAGGAGCGGGCCGAGGAGCGCGACGGCGGAGGCGAGAACCACAACGCTCAGGAACGTCACCGGCGTCGACGCGGGCTCGGTGCGCAGCACGCTGAGCACGGCGACAAGGACGGCGCCTCCGGCGAGAAGGGCAAGACCCGCGATGATGCGGATCCACGGCGGCCGGGTGCTCTCGACACGCGCTTCGGCGAGGGCCTCGGCCGGTCGGATACGCGCGATGCGGCGGGCCGAGAGGCGGGCTGCGGCCCAGGCTCCGAGCAGCGTCGCGGCCACGGCGGCGAAGAGCGGGAAAACGCTCACTGTCCGCTCCAGAGTGGCGGGGACGGCGCCCATGTCCACGAACTTGCCGTGCAGCCAGCCGCCCAGCGGGATCCCGGCGAGCGAGCCGATGACGCCTGCCGCCGCGCCGACGATCAGGGCCTCGCGGCCGAGGAGACCCCGGATCTGCTTCGGCGTCGCGGCGATGGCACGGAGCAGGGCGAGTTCGCGGTGGCGCTGCTGCACGGAGAGGGCGAAGGTGCCGACGACCACGAGGATGGCGACAAGGAGGGAGGTGCCGCCCATCGCGCCGCCCATGCTGACCAGCTTGATGCGGGCGGCCGCCGCGTCGAGGAACTCCACGGGTCCACGGTCGTCGCCGGTGCTGACCTGCGCCTTCGTACCGGTGATGGCGTCTGTGACCGCCTTCTTGAGGTCCCCCGTCCCGGTGCCCTTGGCCGGCACGACGCCGAGGGTGGTGATCCGGCCGGGGTGCGCGGCGAGCCGCTCGGCCTCTTCGGCGGAGAAGAAGAGGGACGTCTGGTGGGCGAGGGCGCCTTTGGCGGGGGCTGCGACACCGGTGACGCGGTAGGAACGCGGGGCCTGTGTCGACTGGACGGTGAGGCGGTCGCCGGTCTTGAGGTGGGCGCGCCCGGCGAGGTCGCGGTCGATGACGAGGTCACCGGCGGCGCGCGGGGCCTCGCCCTCGACAAGGCGGAAGGGCGTCAGCGCGGCCGACTCCCAGGAGTGGCCGTACGCGGGCTTGTCGGAAAGATCACCTGCCTCCGGAGTCAGTGGCGCCGCGAGAAAGGTGAGTTCAGGGATGACTCTGCCGACGCCCGGCACACCCTTGAGCTTGTGCGCGACGTCGGCCGACAGCCAGGCCCGCTCGGCGATCGGCTTGGCCTTGTGCTTGACCTTGGTCTTGCCCTTCTTGTGCTTGACGGTGGTCCGGTGGACGTTCTGGTCGGCGGAGACGATCACTGGGGCCGCGGCGTAGCGCTCGGTCCGGATGGTGCCACGCAGGCCGGTCTCCAGGAGGGTGCCGCAGGCCGTGATGAGCGCGGCGGCGCACATCAAGGCCAGGAAGGCGCCGAGGAATCCGCCCTTACGGTCTCGGACTGTCTGCAGTGCGTAGCGCAGCATCATGATGTCGCCTCGGGCTCTGAGGAGTGTGCGGGCAGAGGGGCATGGGAGGGCAGAGGGGCGCGGGCGGGCCCGGGTGCGCCGGTGGGCGCGGGCGCGTCAGCGGGCGCGGGCGCGTCGGTCGATGCGGGCGCCGGGAAGGCCAGGAGCCGCGTGAGTACGGTGCGGGCGTCGGCCGGTGTCTCCGCATCGGGGCGCTTGTAACGGTTGAGCAGGGCGATGTACTCCTCGAAGAACTCGCGGAGTTCGGGGAGCGTCAGCCGGATCGTGCCGCGTGAGTACGGAAACGCGTCGGCCCACTCACCGGGTTCGGCGCCACCGTCTCGCTGCAACTGCTCGAAGAGCTCAAGGTCGGCGGCGTACGAGAGGTGGTTCAACTCGTCCATGACGAGCCGCGTCTCGGCGTTCTGCCGACTGCGCGGCGGGAAGCGCCGGTCGCCGGGGACCGCGCGCCACCAGCGTTCGCGTCCGTGGCCCGCGCCTGCGCCTGCGCCTGCGCCCGTGCCTTCGGTCTCCTCGACGAAGCCGTAGCGGGCGAGCTCGCGCAGGTGGTAACTGGTGGCCCCGGTATTGAGGCCGAGCGCCCTGGCGAGCGTCGCGGAGGTGGCCGGGCCGTGCACGGTGAGGTGCTGCAGCATCTGCTGGCGCCGCGGCTGTGCGAGCGCTTTGAGGACGCGGAGGTCGCTCAGCTCCTCGGGGGCGCCATCGGTGGTGCCGGGTTCCTTTGCCATGCGTACACAGTCGTCTGTGCACAGGTTCCTTTGCAGTGCGGTGGACCGGCGTCTTCAGCAGGGGGTTAACCCCACCCTCTGGGCGAAGAGGGGGAGTTGAGGCCGGGCCTACGGAGCGAGGCCCAGGCGAGTCCTACCTTGCGGAACGAGGCCCGCGGAGTACCCCTGTGGCGTGAAGCCCTACGGAGTAACACCTACGGCGCAAAGCCCTATGGAGTCCCTCCACGGCGAGAAGCGCAGCGCATTTTCGAAGCGGATGCGGATCCCCGCGGCACGCAAAAGGGCCGGGCCGCGGTTCGCACCGCGCTGCCCGGCCCTGACCTGAGCCCCACCCCCGCGAGGGCCCTGGCCGGCTCAATCCCCGTCGTACCCCAAGTCCCCCGCGTCCTCGCCCTCTTCCTCGAGTGCCTGCCGGACGATCCGGAGTGCCAGGCCTTCGGAGTAGCCCTTGCGGGCGAGCATGCCCGCGAGGCGGCGCAGCCGCTTGTCGCGGTCGAGGCCCCGCGTGGCACGGAGCTTGCGGGCGACCAGCTCGCGCGCGGTCGCCTCCTCCTGCTCCGAGTCCAGCTGCCCCATGGCCTCCTCGATCAGCGTGGGGTCCACGCCTTTCGTGCGCAGCTCCTGCGCGAGCGCTCGTCGGGCCAGGCCCCGGCCGTGGTGCCGTGACTCCACCCACGCGCCCGCGAAGGCACCGTCATTGATCAGGCCGACCTCTTCGAAGCGGGTCAGCACTTCGTCCGCCACATCCTCCGGGATGTCCCGTTTGCGCAGCGCGTCCGCCAGCTGTTTGCGCGTACGCGGGGTCCCGGTGAGCAGCCGCAGACAGATCGCCCGTGCCCGCTCACCCGGATCCCCCGTCGGCGGCTCCCCCTTCTCGGCCCTCGACGAGGAAGGGGGGCCGCTGTCCTGTGCACCGTCACCTCGGCCTTCACCGAAGCCGCCACGCCGTCGGCGGCCCCTCCGGCCGCCGCCCCCGCGGAGGCCGGTGCCGTCACCAGCCTGGTCGGCGCCGCCCTGATCCGCACCGTCCGCGAAGCCTCGGCCCGCGGGGTCGGTGTGGTGCTCGGGAGTGATCTGGTCCGCCCAGTCCGTGCGCCGCGTCATGGATCAGCTCTTGGCCGCGGCGGCCTTGGGCTTGGTGACCTTGGCCGCCGGTGCGGGCACCGTCTTGGCGGCGTCCTCGGCCGCGCCCATCACACCCTCCGTGTCCTTGCCGGGCTCGGCGGTCGGCTCCTCCGGCTTCGGCTTCACGCCGACACCCAGCTTCTCCTTGATCTTCTTCTCGATCTCGTCGGCGAGATCGGGGTTGTCCTTCAGGAAGTTGCGGGCGTTCTCCTTGCCCTGGCCGAGCTGGTCGCCCTCGTACGTGTACCAGGCACCCGCCTTGCGGACGAAGCCGTTGTCCACGCCCATGTCGATCAGACCGCCCTCGCGGCTGATGCCATGGCCGTAGAGGATGTCGAACTCGGCCTGCTTGAAGGGCGGCGCGACCTTGTTCTTGACGACCTTGACGCGGGTGCGGTTGCCGACCGCGTCCGTGCCGTCCTTCAGGGTCTCGATGCGGCGGATGTCGAGACGCACCGAGGCGTAGAACTTCAACGCGCGGCCACCGGTCGTGGTCTCCGGGGAGCCGAACATCACGCCGATCTTCTCGCGGAGCTGGTTGATGAAGATCGCTGTCGTCTTGGACTGGTTGAGCGCGCTGGTGATCTTCCGGAGCGCCTGGCTCATCAGGCGGGCCTGCAGACCCACGTGCGAGTCACCCATCTCGCCCTCGATTTCCGCGCGCGGCACCAGGGCCGCGACGGAGTCGATGACGATCAGGTCGAGGGCGCCGGAGCGGACCAGCATGTCGACGATCTCCAGAGCCTGCTCGCCGTTGTCCGGCTGGGACAGGATCAGGTTGTCGATGTCGACGCCGAGCTTCTTCGCGTACTCGGGGTCGAGGGCGTGCTCGGCGTCGATGAAGGCCACCGAGCCGCCTGCCCGCTGTGCGTTGGCCACGGCGTGCAGGGTCAGGGTCGTCTTGCCGGAGGCCTCCGGTCCGTACACCTCCACCACACGGCCGCGCGGGATGCCGCCGACGCCGAGCGCGACGTCGAGCGCGGTCGACCCGGTGGGGATGACCTCGATGGGGTCGTTCGGCCGCTCGCCCATGCGCATCACTGCGCCCTTGCCGAATTGCCGTTCAATCTGTGCGAGCGCGGCTTCGAGCGCCTTCTCGCGGTCGGTTCCTGCCATGGGTTCCACCCGATTTGCTTGTGTCGATCGCTTCACGTCAATGACGCTAGCGCCTGCCACTGACAATCCGCCCCGGCGCCCGTCCGGCCTGTGGATAACTCGGGGCGATCGCCCCGCCGGAATCCGCCGGAGCCCCAGGGATCCCCCCGCGAAAACCCCGGGAAAACGCCGCCAGGCAACCCATAAGAATGGATGTTCGATTTCGGTGTCAAGCGCACCACGCGGCTCCACCGAGAGTACGGAAGGGTCCGGTCCGCCCGGCGCACATCGCCCTCGCGAGCCTCCGCGCCGAGCTCGCACCCAGGGTTACTGCCCGGGCATACGCACCTACTGACGTTCGTCCGGCCCCGGGTCTGCGGCCTCCTCCGCCGCCACTTCGGCCTCCGACGCCGCCCCCGGATGGTTCGGCCCGCGCAGAGCACGCCGCATGCGCGTGAGGAGCGACGCTCCACCCTTTCGCCGGTGCCCGTGGACACGCGGGTCGTCCGTGACGTCGTACCGCTTCACGTACGCGCCCATGAAGGCCTGCAGGGTCGCGATCGCCGGGATGGCGATCAGGGCGCCGACCGCGCCGAGGAGTGCCGTGCCCGCGATGACCGACCCGAAGGCGACCGCCGGGTGGATGTCCACGCTCTTGGCGGTGAGCTTGGGCTGCAGGACGTAGTTCTCGAACTGCTGGTAGACCACCACGAAGATCAGCACCCACAGCGCATACCAAGGGTCGACCGTGAAGGCGATCAGCATCGGCAGCGCGCCCGCCAGATACGTGCCGATGGTGGGGAGGAACTGAGAGACCAGGCCGACCCACACCGCGAGCACGGGCGCGTACGGCACGCCGAGGGCCTCCAGCAGGATGTAGTGCGCCACTCCGGAGATCAGCGCCATCAGGCCGCGCGAGTAGAGATAGCCGCCGGTCTTGTTGACCGCGATCTCCCAGGCACGGAGCACCTCGGCCTGCCGGGCGGGCGGGAGCACGGAGCAGAGCGCTCGACGCAGCCGCGGTCCGTCGGCCGCGAAGTAGAACGAGAACAGCAGGACCGTCAGGAGCTGGAAGAGGCCGCCGAGGACCTGCGCCGACACGTCCAGGACGCCGCTGGCGCTGTTCTGCACGTATTTCTGCAGCCAGTCCGAGTGGACCAGGCTGTCCTGGATCTCGACCCGGGAGAGCTCCGTGTGGAACGTCTGGTTGATCCAGCTGATGACATCGTCGAGGTACTCGGGGAAGTCCTCGACCATGTCCACGATCTGGCCCGCGAGCATCGAGCCCATGAGCGTGACGAAACCCGCGCTCGCGATCAGGACGCCGAGGAAGACCAGGAAGGTGGCGAAGCCCCTGCGCAGCCCGCGCGCGGCCATCCAGCTCACCGCGGGCTCGACCGCGAGCGCAAGGAAGAACGCGATCAGAATGTTGATCAGCAGCCCGGTCAGCTGGTGGAAGGCCCAACTGCCCAACTGGAAACAGGCGATGAGCGCGAGGGCGAGCACCATGGCGCGTGGCAGCCAGCGCGGCATGCTGGCGGCCCGCCCGGTCTCCACCCCGCCCGGGGGCTGTGCGGGCGGCGTCGTGCCGAGTGGAGCTACATCCTGGGTGACCTGCGCGGTCTCGTCTGTCGATGCCACGGGCCCAGTCTCGCCCACGTCACCGGCATTCAGCCGCCGCCCCCTCATCTTCGCGCCCACCAGAACCCGGGACGGGCCCTCCCGAGGGCGGCGAACTGTCCGCGGTCAGCGCCTATCGGCCGGTACGTCCATCGCCGTGCACACGGCGCGCCAGACGTCCTTGGCGTCCCAGCCCGCGTCCAGCGCCTGATGCACCGTGCGCCCGCCGAGCTCCGCCATCACGTGATCGCGAGCGAACGAGTCGGCGTACCCCTGCCCGAAGTGGTCCGCCATCCGCTCCCAGAAAATCGTCAACCGCATGCCTCCAGTATCACGCCCTTGAGAGTGCAGCCGGACGCAGAGGGCTTACCGAAGGCGCTTTCCGGCCTACGGTCTGTGCATGGCCGAAACCGGAGCATCCCCGCACGCTGTGCCCTCGCCGGTCGCACGCGCCGAGCACTTCGTCTGGCTCACCGCGCGCGTCCTGGAGCAGCGACGTTTCGCTTATCACTTCCTGAGCGGCACGGGCGGCGGCGGAGCCGACCCGCTGGCCGACGCGGTGGAGTCCGCCCTGGCCGCTTACGACACCGAGGACGGCGGGTACGGATATGCGCTCGAACCGGATCTGCGCGGCCCCGTGAGCCAGCCCCTGCACGTCGGGCACGCGCTGCGCGTCCTGGACTCGGTCCGGCGTTGCGGCGGGCAGCGGGTCGAGCGCGTGTGCCGCTATCTGACCTCGGTCTCCACGTCCGACGGCGCCCTTCCCGCGATCCATCCGAGCCAGCGCGGCTACCCCTCGGCTCCGTTCGTGCCCGTGGTGGACGATCCGCCGAGCGAACTCCTCGCCACCGGCCCCGTAGTGGGCCTGTTGCACCGCAACGAGGTGTGGCACGCCTGGCTGTTCAGGGCCACCGACTTCTGCTGGGCCGTCGTCGAGTCCCTCGAGAAGTCTCATCCGTACGAGATCCAGGCGGCCGTCGCCTTCCTCGACGGAGCACCCGACCGCCCGCGCGCGCAGGCGGCCGCCGACCGGCTCGGCAGGCTCACCCGGGAGCAGCGCCTCGTGGCGCTCGACCCCGAGCGCCTTGACGCGTACCCCGTGGCGCCCGGCTACGCACCGGACGAGCATCACTTCGCCCACGACTACGCGAAGACGCCTGAGTCCCTCGCGCGCGCGTGGTTCACCGACGAGGAGATGGCGCGCTCCCTGGACTTCCTCGAGCAGGAGCAGCAGGAGGACGGCGGCTGGCCGATCCGGTGGCGGCAGTGGGCGCCGGGCAGCGCCCTCGAATCGCGCCCGATCGTCACCGTCGAGGCGCTGCGCACGCTACGGGCGCATGGCCGCTCCATCGCCTGACGGCGCTTCCTCCGCCTCCCTCAACAGCAGCGCCGCGATGGCCAGTGCCGTGCCGCGCGGCGCCGACAGGTCGATGCCGGTGCGTTCGCCGATCTTCGCGAGGCGGTTGTCGACGGTGTTGGGATGCAGACCGAGGGCGGCGGCGGTCGCCCTGCGCTCCTGCTGATGGGCGAGGTGGGTGCGCAGTGTCTCCATGAGCTCGGGGTGGTCGGCCACCGGGTCGAGCAGCGCGGAGATGAGGTGGCTGCTCTCGTTGCGACGGGAGAGGTGGTACTCCAGGAGCACGTCGTCCATGCGGTGCAGGCCCGGAGGCATCCCGCACGCGCGCGTGATGCGCAGTATCTCGGTCGCGGTACGGGCCGCGCCGGTCAC
Organism: Streptomyces sp. NPDC056486; assembly: GCF_042795295.1. NCBI lineage: Bacteria > Bacillati > Actinomycetota > Actinomycetes > Kitasatosporales > Streptomycetaceae > Streptomyces > Streptomyces sp. NPDC056486. The sequence goes on along the minus strand of NZ_JBHTSF010000032.1, from coordinate 28,774 downwards.
GGCCTCGGGCCCTGCGGCGTCCACGGCGGCCACGCGCACCGGAAGGTCGCAGGCCTTGCCGATGCGGCGCGGCAGATCCTCGGGTGGCCGGCATTCCTTGGGCACGATGACCCGCCCGCCTCCGGCATCGAGAAGCGCGAGCACCTCCACGTCGAAGGCGTGGTCCAGGGCCGTCTGCACACGCCGCAGCCGCCGCCGTACCGCCACGGGGCCTTCGACCGGCGCCCCGTCGAAGCCCACCGCGAGGACGAGAGCGGGCCCCGCCAGACTCAGTTGGTCGAGAAGCACATGGCCGGGCGGCACCATGCCGTCGAGCAGGCCGCGGACCAGGGACCTGCGCTGGGCGCGCTGCTCGGCCTCCAGTGCGGAGCGCTCGTCCAGGTAGGTCTCGGCCACGGTCCCGACGATGGCGGGGTGCGACTGCAGCAGCACGTCCACGAGTTCGACCAGGGCCGCTTCCTCGCCGGGGCGTGCCACGTCGCGCAGCGCCTGCCACAGGACGTAGACCCCCAGAGCGTGCGTACGCAGCAGCAGGTGCAGCGGCATGCCCTCTTCCGCGCGCTGTGCGGCCCGCTCGCGGAAGACCCGGTGGCTGCCGGGCTGATCGGTGACGCGGCGCAGGAAGAGGCGCACTCCGTGGCGTGCGGTCGCGGCTATCTCCAGGTCCTTCACGTCGTCGGGGAGCTCGGCGTATCCGGGCAGTTCCTCGAACGACTCACGGGCCATCCTGCGGGCCAGTTCATTCACCCTGGGTTCACAGCGCGCCGCGAGGGATCTGGCTTCGGAGGACAGCGCCACGATGTCTCCTCTCCGGGGGCCGCGATGGTGACGCGTCACATTACCCACGGGACCCGCGTGCGACGGGAGCGGGTGTTCGAGGCTGCGGGGACGACGGCAGCGGTCAGCCCGTGAGTGCCCGCACCCCCGCGGTGACGACCACGGCCGCCCCGATGACGACCAGGAACGGCGCGCGCAGCAGCAGCGCCAGGGCTGCCGCCGCGAGCCCCAGGGCCTTGGCGTCGAGCTGCAGGACACGCCCTTCGGCGAAGGTCTGCTGGGCCGTGAGCGCGGCGAGCAGCGCCACGGGCAGCAGGGCGGCCATGCGCTTGACGAGCGGGCGCTCCAGGGCGCCCACGGGTACCAGCAGGCCCGCGAGCTTCACGAGGTAACAACCGACGAAGGTCACGCCGATCGCGATCCAGATGTTCAACGTTCTTCCCTCTGCGCTTCGTTCTGGGTGTCGTTCCGGGTGTCGCCGGGGCGTGCGTCTTCCTTGGCGGCGGCCTTGCGGCCCTCCACGTAGAGCACGGCCGGGGCGGCGAGCGCGGCCACCAGGACCGGTACTCCTGCGGGCAGTACGGGCAGCAGGCCGAGCCCCAGGACGACCGCGATCCCCGCCACGGCCCGCTCCGTGTTCGTACGCACCATCGGCGCGAGAAGCGCAAGGAAGACCGCGGGTCCCGCGGCGTCGAGCCCCCACGCGTCGGTGTCACCGATGGCCTCGGCACCGAGAGCGCCGAGCAGCGTGGTGAGGTTCCACAGCACGTAGAGGCTCAGTCCGGTGACGGTGAAGCCGATGCGTGCGGCGCGCCGTGTCGGTTGTGCGAGCGAGACGGCGGTGGTCTCGTCGATGACCCAGTGGGCGGCGAACGGGCGCAGCGCGCGCGGGAGGGACAGGAGCTGTGAGAGCCGCAGCCCGTAGAACGCGTTGCGTACGCCGAGGAAGAAGGCGCCCGCCGCGGCCGTGAAGGGGTTCCCGCCGCCCGCGAGCGCCCCGACCAGCGCGAACTGCGAGGCGCCGGTGAAGACCAGCAGGCTGAGCGCGCAGGTCTGCAGCACGGTGAGGCCGCTGCCCGCCGAGGTCACTCCGAAGGCGAAGCCGGAGAGCCCGACGGCGATCCCGACGCCGAGAGCGTCGCGGACGACGGCGGAATCGGGTTTCTCCGGTGTGCGGTCGCCTGTCATGTCTGCCGGGAGGCCGGTTGATATGTCTGCCGGAAGTCCGGCTGTCATGTCTGCGGGTGTCGTCTGTTCTGCCACACGCCGGACGGTACGAGCAGGGCCGATTCCCCGTCTTGTACGTTCTTGCGCTCGCGCTGATAGGCCCCGGGCGGCACCCCGACGATCCGCGCGAAGTGCCGGTTCAGGTGTGGCTGGTCGGTGAAGCCCACGGCGACGGCCGCCGCCGCGGGTGCCGTCCCCGCGTCCAGGAGGCGCCGTGCGTCGCGCACACGCGCGTCGGTGAGCCACGTGTGCGGCGGCATCCCGTACGCGTCACGGAAGGCCCGCAGCAGGGCGAAGGGGCCGACGCCGAGGTCGGCTGCGAGCCGCTCCAGGCTCGGCGGGTCGGCAAGACGCTCCTGGAGGACGTCACGCGCGCGTGCCGCGATCCTGGCACCCGCCGTGCGCACGGCACGCTGGGGGACGGTTCCACCGTTCAGCCGAAGGAGCCGGGTCACGGCCACCCGCAGCAGAGTGTCGGCGGCGAGCGCGTTGCCCTCCTCGGCGGCGCGCAGCACCCGGTGGACGAGGGTCACGGCGTACGGATCCTCAAGGACCGGACGTACGAAGCCGGGGGTCCCGCGGATGTCGGTGGTCTCGGCGGCGATGGCCGCGACCAGATCCGGCGACGGATAGACCACGGCGTACCGCCAGCCCTCGGGCCCGCCGGCCCGGCCCGTGTGCATGGTGTCGGGGTTGATCAGGGCGAGGGTTCCGGGCCCCGCACGCCGATCGGCGCCGCCATGCTGGAAGACGTCGACGCCCTCGGCGATCGCGGCGATCACGAAGTGCTCGTGGGTGTGTCGCACGAACGTCTTGCTGATGTAGTGGGCACGCAGCAGGTCGACCCCGGGCAGCTCCGCGTACCGCCAATGCCGCGCTTGCTCCGACGAACCTGCCATGACCCCATTCTGCGACAGCCACGCAAGCCCTTTTCCGCAGGTCGGCGCAGTTGTCAGTGGCGGGGTGCACGATGGGGTCATGGTCAGGTCCGCAGCCAGTGCCCGCAGCGCTCTCGATGAGTTCTCCCCCGCGACCCGCAGCTGGTTCACGGGGGCCTTCTCGGCGCCCACGCCCGCGCAGGCCGGGGCGTGGAAGGCCATCGGCGAGGGCTCGGACGTGCTGGTCGTCGCGCCCACCGGCTCGGGCAAGACGCTCGCCGCGTTCCTCGCGGCCCTGGACCAGCTGGCCTCGGCCCCGCCGCCCGCCGACCCCAAGAAGCGCTGCCGGGTGCTGTACGTGTCTCCCCTGAAGGCCCTCGCGGTCGATGTGGAGCGCAACCTGCGCAGCCCGCTGACCGGCATCCGACAGGAATCCGTCCGCCTCGGGCTCCCCGAGCCGGAAGTGCGGGTCGGTATCCGCTCGGGCGACACCCCGCCCGCCGAGCGCCGCTCCCTGGCCACCCGCCCGCCGGACATCCTGATCACCACGCCCGAATCGCTCTTCCTGATGCTCACCTCCGCCGCACGGGACGCCCTGACGGGCATCGAGACGGTGATCCTGGACGAGGTGCACGCCGTCGCGGGCACCAAGCGCGGCGCCCATCTCGCCCTCTCCCTGGAGCGGCTGGACGAACTGCTTCCCAGGCCCGCCCGCCGCATCGGCCTGTCGGCGACGGTCCGTCCTGTGGACGAGGTGGCGCGCTATCTGTCCCCGCAGCGCAGGGTGGAGATCGTCCAGCCACCGTCCGGCAAGGAGTTCGACCTGTCCGTGGTCGTGCCGGTCGAGGACCTCGCCGAGCTGGGCGGTTCCCCGGTCGCCGACTCCGACCAGGGCGCGGAGCGCCCCTCGATCTGGCCGCACGTCGAGGAGCGCATCACCGACCTCGTCCAGGCGCACCGCTCGACGATCGTGTTCGCCAACTCACGCCGTCTCGCGGAGCGCCTGTGCAACAGGCTCAACGAGATCGCGTACGAACGCGCGACGGGAGAGCCGCTCCCCGAAGACCACTCCCCCGCTGAGCTGATGGCCGAGTCGGGCGCGGCCAAGGGCGCCCCTCCGGTCCTCGCCCGGGCCCACCACGGCTCGGTCTCCAAGGAGCAGCGCGCGCTCGTCGAGGAGGACCTGAAAGCGGGCCGCCTGCCGGCCGTCGTCGCCACGTCCAGCCTGGAGCTCGGCATCGACATGGGCGCGGTCGACCTGGTGGTCCAGGTCGAGTCACCGCCCTCCGTGGCCTCCGGCCTGCAGCGGGTCGGCCGAGCAGGACACCAGGTGGGCGCGGTCTCCACCGGCGTCGTCTTCCCCAAGTACCGAGGGGACCTGGTACAGGCCGCCGTGGTCACCGAGCGCATGCGGACCGGCTCCATCGAGTCGCTGCGCATCCCGGCCAACCCCCTGGACGTCCTGGCACAACAGCTCGTCGCAACGGTCTCCCTCGACACCTGGCAGGTCGACGACCTGCTTGCGCTGGTCCGCCGTGCCGCCTCCTTCGCCGCGCTCCCGGAGTCGGCTTTCACGGCCGTCCTGGACATGCTCGCGGGCCGCTATCCGTCGGACGCCTTCGCGGAGCTGCGCCCCCGCGTGGTCTGGGACCGCGTCGCCGGCACCGTCACCGGGCGGCCCGGCGCCCAGCGCCTCGCGGTCACCTCCGGAGGCACGATTCCCGACCGCGGCCTCTTCGGTGTCTTCCTCGCGGGCGCCGACCCCAAGAAGGGCGGGGGCCGCGTCGGAGAGCTCGACGAGGAGATGGTCTACGAATCCCGGGTGGGCGACGTCTTCACGCTCGGCACCAGTTCCTGGCGCATCGAGGACATCACGCGCGACCGCGTGCTCGTCTCCCCCGCACCCGGCGTCCCGGGGCGGCTCCCTTTCTGGAAGGGCGACCAGCTGGGCCGCCCGCTCGAACTGGGCCGTGCGGTGGGCGCGTTCCTCCGCGAGGTCGGCTCCCAGTCGCGCGACGACGCGCGCGTGCGCCTTCAGGCCGCGGGCCTGGACGACTGGGCGGCCGACAACGTACTGACGTACCTCGCCGAGCAGCGTGAGGCCTGCGGTCACATCCCGGACGACCGCACGATCGTGGTCGAGCGCTTCCGCGACGAGCTCGGCGACTGGCGGGTCGTGGTGCACTCCCCGTTCGGCGCGCAGGTGCACGCGCCCTGGGCGCTGGCGCTCGCCTCCAGGCTGGCCGAGCGGTACGGCATGGACGCCCAGGTCATGCACGCCGACGACGGCATCGTGCTGCGCCTGCCTGACGCCGACCTGATGAGCCTTGACCTGCTCGACCAGGAACCCACCGACCAGCCTCTGGACTACGACAACGACAAGCCGCCCGTAGGAGCGGCGGACGTCGCCTTCGACAAGGGCGAGGTCAATCAGATCGTCACCGACCAGGTGGGCGGCTCAGCCCTTTTCGCCTCGCGCTTCCGCGAGTGCGCCGCCCGCGCGCTGTTGCTGCCACGCCGCAGCCCCGGAAAGCGCACGCCCCTGTGGCAGCAGCGCCAGCGCGCCGCGCAACTGCTCCAGGTGGCCAGTGAGTTCGGATCGTTCCCCATCGTCCTGGAAGCGATCAGGGAGTGCCTCCAGGACGTCTTCGACGTCCCCGGTCTCACGGAACTGATGGGCGACATCGAGTCCCGCAAGGTCCGGCTCGTCGAGGTCACCACCCCCGAACCGTCCCCCTTCGCACGCTCGCTCCTGTTCGGCTACGTGGCGCAGTTCCTGTACGAGGGCGACTCACCGCTCGCCGAGCGACGCGCGGCGGCCCTCTCCCTGGACTCCCGGCTGCTCTCCGAGCTCCTCGGCCAGGCCGAGCTGCGCGAATTGCTCGACGCGGACGTCCTGGCGGAACTGGAGCAGGAACTCCAGTGGCGCACGGAGGACCGCCGCATCAAGGACGCCGAAGGCGTCGCCGACCTGCTGCGTCTCCTCGGGCCGCTCACCGAGGCCGAGTTGGCCGAGCGCGGCGGCGAGCCGGAGTGGGCGCAGGAGCTGGCCTCCGCCCGCCGCGCGATCCGTGTCCGCATCGCCGGGGCCGACCACTGGGCGGCGATCGAGGACGCGGGCCGCCTGCGCGACGCGCTGGGCACGGCGCTGCCGGTCGGTGTCCCGGAGGCGTTCACCGAGCCGGTCAAGGACCCCCTCGGCGACCTCATCGCCCGGTTCGCCCGCACGCACGGCCCCTTCACCTCCGCCACAGCCGCCGCCCGCTTCGGCCTGGGCGCGGCGGTCACCGAGGGCGCGCTGCAGCGCCTTGCCGCGGGCGGACGTGTCGTACAAGGCGAGTTCCATCCGGCGGGCATCGGACAGGAGTGGTGCGACGCGGCCGTCCTGCGCCGTCTGCGCCGCCGCTCCCTGGCGGCCCTCCGGCATGAGCTGGAGCCGGTGCCGCCCGCCGCGCTCGCCCAGTTCCTGCCGCAGTGGCAGCACTTGGGCGGGCACGGACTGCGGGGCATGGACGGCCTTGTGCGCGCCATCGAACAGTTGCAGGGGGCGACCGTGCCCGCGTCCGCGCTCGAAAAGCTCGTCCTGCCCTCCCGCGTCTCCGGGTACGCACCGGCGATGCTCGACGAACTCACCGCCGCCGGAGAGGTGGTGTGGGCCGGGTCCGGATCCCTGCCGGGCAAGGACGGCTGGGTCTCCCTCTATCTGGCCGACGCCGCACCCCTGCTCCTGCCGCCGGCTCATCCCCTGGAGCTGACCGCGCTCCACCAATCGGTCCTTGACACCCTCTCCGGGGGGTACGGCCTGTTCTTCCGGCAGATCGCCGACCAGATCCGCGCCACCACCCACCCCGAGGCCTCCGATCTCCAACTGGCCGACATGATCTGGGATCTGGCCTGGTCCGGGCGGCTCACGAACGACACGCTCGGCCCAATGCGCTCGCTCCTCGGCTCGGGCCGCACCGCGGGCTCCACGGCCCACCGCGCCAAGCGCAGCGCCCCGCGCGGGCGCTACGGCACGCTGACAGCCGCCGCCCGCCCCACCTCGCGCACGGGCCCGCCGACCGTCGCGGGCCGTTGGTCGCTGCTCCCCGCCCACGAACCCGACCCCACCCTGCGCGCCCACGCCCTGGCCCGCACCCTCCTGGACCGGCACGGTGTGGTCACCCGTGGGGCGGTCGCGGCCGAGGGAGTCGAGGGCGGCTTCTCGGCGACGTATCGCGTCCTGTCCGCCTTCGAGGACAGCGGTCAGGCACGGCGCGGCTATGTCGTCGAAGGGCTCGGCGCAGCCCAGTTCGCCATGGACGGCGCGGTGGACCGCCTCCGCGCGGCGGCGAACGCCCGCGACCGTACGGAGAGTTCACCGTCCGCCATGAACTACTCCCCGCGCCCCTCTGACACCCAGGCCCTCGTGCTTGCCGCAGCCGACCCGGCCAACGCGTACGGAGCAGCACTCCCCTGGCCCGAGCCGCCCAACGACGCGGGTCACAAACCGGGCCGCAAGGCAGGCTCCCTGGTCGTCCTCGTCGACGGCGAACTGACCCTCTATATGGAGCGCGGCGGCAAGACCCTGCTTGCCTGGCCCTCGACCCCGCAGGACGATGCCCCCGCCGCCGAGGACGCCCGACTGCAGGCTGCCGCCGAAGCCCTCGCCGCCGCGGCCCGAGCGGGCTCACTCGGCACAGTCACGGTCGAGCGCATCAACGGAAGCTCCTCCCTGACCTCCCCCTTCGCCCCTCTCCTGGAAGGAGCAGGCTTCCACGCCACCCCTCGGGGCCTACGCCTGCGTGCGTGACGCCTTACGCCCCACACGTAAGGCCAGCTCACCAGGGCACCCACCACCCCGCACAGCCCCGCCCATCCGAGCCCACCCGCGCCCAGCCGCGCCCAGCCGCGCCCAGCCGCGCCCGGAGCCCCTCGCCTCACCCCCGCCCCGCAACCGACATGCCACCCTGGACCTCATGCCCGAAGGGGACACCATCCACCAGGCAGCCCGGCGGCTGCACACCGCTCTCGCCGGGCACACGGTCACGCGCTCCGACCTCCGCGTCCCCAAGCTCGCGACCGTCGACCTCACCGGGCGCACCGTCCTGGACGTCACCCCGCGCGGCAAGCACCTCCTCACCCGCATCGAGGGCGGGCTCACCCTCCACTCCCACCTCCGCATGGACGGCTCCTGGCGGGTATACGCCCCCGGCGAGCGCTGGAGCGGCGGCCCCGGATACCAGATCAGGGCGATCCTGGGCACCGCCGAGCGCACAGCCGTCGGCTATCGCCTGCCCGTACTCGAACTGCTGCGCACCGCCGACGAGCACAAGGCCGTAGGGCACCTCGGCCCCGACCTCCTGGGCCCGGACTGGGACCCCGAAAAGGCGCTCGACAATCTCCTCGCGACCCCCGAGCGCCCCCTCGGCGAGGCTCTGCTCGACCAGCGCAATCTCGCGGGCATCGGCAACGTCTTCAAGAGCGAGATCTGCTTCCTCCTGGGCACCACACCGTGGCTCCCCATCGGCGAGCTCCCCGCCGAGACGGCCGCGCGCCTCCCCGCCCTCTCCAAGAAGCTCCTGGAAGCCAACCGCGACCGCCCGTCGCGCACCACCACGGGCCGCGACCGCCCTGGCCAGCGCCTGTACGTCTACGGCCGCGCACCCCGCCCCTGCCTGCGCTGCGGCACCCCGATCCGCAAGGCCCAACAGGGCGACGGCTCCCGCGACCGCCCCACGTACTGGTGCCCCTCCTGCCAACAGGGCCCGACCCCCTGAATCCGGCATGCGCACATCAGTTGACGCCCCGTCAGATATCGCCGTACCGTCCCGTCATGCCCCTAACGGCGTACGACCTCAGCGGACGCACCGCATTCGTCACCGGCTCGGCAAGCGGCATCGGCAGGGCCTCGGCCGTACTCCTCGCGGAAGCGGGCGCCACCGTCCACTGCGCCGACCGCGACGCCCAGGGGCTCCACGAGACGGCCACGCTCATCAAGGACGCGGGCGGCACCGCACACACCCACACCCTGGACGTGGCGGACAGAACTCAGGTCGACCAGGCCGTCGCGAGCGCCACCGCGGCCACCGGCCGCCTGGACGTCATGGCCGCCATCGCCGGGATCATGCACAACAGCCCGGTCCTGGAGACCCGCGACGAGGACCTCGACCGGGTCCTGAACATCAACTTCAAGGGCGTCCTGTACGCCTGCCAGGCCGCGGCCCGCGCGATGATCGCCGCAAACACCGGCACCACCACAACCGCTGCAACCGCGACGAACGCCGACGAAGCCAACAGGTCCCGCCGCCCCGGCAGCATCATCACCATGGCCTCAGGGGCCGTGGACACCGGCGGCCCCGGCCTCCTCTGCTACGGCGCGGCAAAAGCCGCCGTCGTCCAGCTCACGAAGACCCTCGCCACCGAGGTGGGCCCGCACGGCATCCGCGTCAACGCCGTCGCACCGGGCTGGATCCGCACCCCCATGACCGACCGCCACGACACCGCCACCCAGGCGCACACCGAGGGGCTGATGGTCCGCATGTCCCCGCTGGGCCGCGTCGGCGAACCGGAAGACATCGCGCACGCCGTCCTGCACCTGGCATCGGACGCGTCCGCCTTCACGACGGGCCAGATCCTTCGCCCGAACGGCGGCGTCGCCATGCCCTGGTGACGGCCCCGGCAGCGGACCGAGCGGCGCCCCTGGCCGTACGCTCCTCGGACCACCGCGGCGCACGCCCGCCTGGCCACCGCGCACCATCCGCCCGCGGAGTGCGCTCCCTGGCCAGGGACGCGGCGCGCACCGCCCGGGACTGCGGCACACAGTGCACCGGCAGCAGGCTCAGCCCCCACCCTCCGGCCGCGACGGTCCCCTCCAGAACCCCCGCATCAGGAGCGAGCGCCAGCCGCAGCACGCCCCACCACCAGAGCGCCCCGAACGCCAGAGCCGGCGTCCACCGCACAACTCTCCATGCCACGGCCACCACCTCCGCACGAGGTCCGCTCTATACCCGACGCAAGACACCAGGCGCCAGACGCCAGAGGCCAGCCGCCCAATGCATGACACCCGACGGCCGACACCCGACACCCGTCGACGCTAGACGCCCGGCTCCACCGGGCGGGAGGGCGCACCACAGAGCACACGAGGCACGGCCACCGCCCTGCCCTGCCCTGTCCTGCCCGCCCTGATCAACCGTTCCTTACTCTCTTGACTCTCTTGTCATCAGCCGATCAACCGACGAGCGGACCAGCCCACCAGAGGACCAGAGGACCAGCCCACCAACCGACCAGCGGATCGACCGACCAGCCGATCAGCCGCTCTCCGCCTGGAACATCCAGTGATGCTTCTCCAGATCGGCCGTGATCCCGATAAGGATGTCCTGGCTCACCGGATCCGCCTCACCGGTCGCCCCGACCCGCTCCCGCATCCGCGTGATCACCGCACCGAGCGCGTCCACGAGCGTTCCCACCGCATCCGTGTCCTTGACCCAGCCACCGGCGACCTCGCCGATCCCGCTGCTCTGCCCCACGGTCGCCGCACGGCCGTCGGGCGAGACGCCGAGCGTGGAAGCCCGCTCGGCCACCGTGTCGGAGTGCAGCCGCGCCGTGTCCACGACCTCGTCGAGCTGCAGGTGGACGGAGCGGAATCGCGGGCCGACCACGTTCCAGTGAATCTGCTTGGCCACCAAGGAGAGGTCGACCAGGTCCACGAGCGCCCCCTGCAGGGCCTCCGAGACCGTTTTCAGATCCGCATCGGACAGGGGGCTCTTGACGACGTTCATCCAACCTCCAAAGATCATGGGATCGCGTAAGCGAAAATCCCCACCAACCATGACACGAGTGCACCAATAGGGACATCTCACAGTCGGCTCAGCACATGAACGAGTCACCTCAAATCGCCGCTTTAAACAGGCCTCGCGTCCTGACCCAGAACATCAGAACGCCAGAACATCAGAACGTCAGAACGCACGAAGCCCCGGCCGGTAACCCGGCCGGGGCTTTCGTCACATCTGAGCGCTCAAGCAGTGTGCACAGTCAACGCGGCATTACGCGGCGACGACGTCCACCGCTTCCGCAGGCGCCTTGATAGTGACCCGTTCCGGCGGCACACCGCTCACCGAGACGGAATTGAGCATTGGGCGAACCGGTGCTCGCACCGGTTCCGTAGCCGCTGCCGACGCAGCCAGTTCGGCGAGAGAGAGCTCATCGCTCACCTCGCGCATGAGCTCGGACATCCGTACGTCAAGCGCGTCGCAGATTGCGGAAAGCAGCTCGGAGGATGCCTCCTTCTGCCCCCGCTCCACCTCGGAAAGATAGCCGAGCGAGACTCGGGCGGACGAGGAGACTTCGCGCAGAGTACGGCCCTGGCGCTGGCGCTGCCGACGCAGCACGTCACCCAGCAGGCGACGGAGCAGAATCATCGGTGGCTCCCTCCTCGGACCGCGTAGCCGCATCCTTCACGCCCCACCGTACCGCCTCGCGCCGCGGCCGTGCGGGGAGCGATGTCGTGTTCACTCAGGGCTGCAAACATCAAGTCCCCCCGTTCTGTTCCGTATCCTGTGCCCGCCCATTCCCAGCACGTTCGCCGGACAGCCGCTCGAGCAGCAGCCTGAGCACGCTCCGTACACTCTCCATACGAATGTCCGAACGCTCACCGTTCAACCGCAGTGCCGCTACTTTCCCCTCAGAGCGAAGCGCGTACCCCGGCCCGCCGGGCGTGGAAACCAGCCCGCCGACAGTGGAATCCGGCCCGTCGACCGCCACGAAAACGGTCCCGACCGCCTGCCCGTCCTGCGGATCAGGACCCGCGACGCCCGTGGTCGCGATCCCCCAGTCCGCGCCCATGACCTTGCGCACACCGGCCGCCATCTGCAGCGCCACCTCGGCATCCACGGCGCCACGCTCGGCCAACAGAGTGCCGTCGACCCCGAGCACCTGGTGCTTCAGCTCAGTCGCGTACGCCGTCACGGACCCCCGGAAGACCCGTGAGGCCCCCGGCACCGCCGTCACCTCTGCGGCCACCAGACCGCCGGTGAGCGACTCGGCGACGGCAAGCGTCTCGCCGCGAGCCTCAAGAAGCCGCAGGACCTCCGCAGCCGGATCGGCGGACAGGCCGGTGGACAGCTCGGCGGACATCACGTCGTCGACTCCCGGGTCCCTTCACCGGAGGCCGCGGCGGAAGCGGCCGCCGCTTCCCGCGCCTCCGCAAGGCCGAGACGGCGCAGCACGAAGGCCTGCCGCACATAGTCGAGCCCGGTCAGAACGGTCAGGACGACGGCGACCGCCATCACCCAGAACCGCAGTGTGGCGAGCGGCCCGGTCAGCGCGAGGACATACATCCCGGCCGCCACGCCCTGCCAGAGCGTCTTCATCTTGCCGCCGCGACTGGCCGGAATGACACCGAAGCGGATCACCCAGAACCGCAGCAGTGTGATCCCGAGCTCACGTCCGAGAATGACGCCCGTCACCCACCACGGCAGATCGCCGAGGTAGGACAGACAGACCAGCGCGGCGCCCATGATCGCCTTGTCGGCGATGGGGTCAGCGATCTTCCCGAAGTCCGTGACCAGGTTGTACGTGCGAGCCAGGTGGCCGTCGAACAGGTCGGTGATCATGGCGACGGCGAAGGCCGCCCAGGCCCACGCGCGCCAGGCCGGGTCGTACCCGCCTTCGGCGAGCAGGAGCATCACGAAGCCCGGCACGAGCAGCAGCCGGATCACCGTCAACAAGTTGGCGACGTTCCACACGCTGGCCTGATTGACGGCCGCAGCGCCCAACTTTCCACCGCGCACCGGCTTGGCGCCCTGCGCGCCGGAGCCGCCCGCCGCGGATGCCGGGACTCCGGTCATCTGCGCGCCTCCTCGGCCGGGATCCGGGGCGGGTCCCCCAGAATTTCGCTGTACTCAGCCACCAGGTCCACGCCTTCCGTGCCGACCACCTTTGCCACGACCATACGACCGACCTGCAGGCCGTCCCCACCCGTGGCGCCGGTGAACCGAATCTGGCCGTCCGTCTCGGGCGCCTGGTGGGCCGCCCGGCCGATCGCACCGTCCTCCTCGTCCACAGACTCCACAAGCACCTCGACGGTCTCACCGAGACGGTCGTCGGCGCGCTGCGAGGTCAGCTCCTCGGCGAGCCGCGAGATACGCGCGAGCCGCTCGTCGACGACGTCCTGGTCGAGCTTCTTGTCGTACGTCGCCGCTTCGGTGCCCTCCTCGTCGGAGTACCCGAAGACGCCGATGGCGTCCAGCCGCGCACCCGTGAGGAACCGCTCGAGCTCGGCCACGTCGGCCTCGGTCTCGCCGGGGAAGCCCACGATGAAGTTGGACCGCACGCCTGCCTGCGGGGCCTTCGTCCGAATGGTGTCCAGGAGCTCGAGGAACCGGTCGGTGTCACCGAAGCGCCGCATCGCCCGCAGCACGCCGGGCGCGGAGTGCTGGAAGGACAGGTCGAAGTAAGGGGCGACCTTCTCCGTGGAGGTCAGTACGTCGATGAGTCCGGGGCGCATCTCGGCGGGCTGGAGGTAGCTGACCCGCACCCGCTCGATCCCGTCGACGGCGGCGAGCTCGGGAAGGAGCGTCTCCAGGAGCCGGATGTCACCGAGGTCCTTGCCGTACGAGGTGTTGTTCTCGGAGACGAGCATGACCTCCTTGACGCCCTGCTCGGCCAGCCAGCGCGTCTCGCCGAGGACGTCCGAGGGGCGCCGCGAGATGAAGGAGCCGCGGAAGGAGGGAATGGCGCAGAACGAGCAGCGCCGGTCGCAACCGGAGGCCAGCTTCACCGAGGCGACGGGGCTGGTGCCAAGGCGCCGCCGCAGCGGGGCGCGGGGCCCCGAGGCCGGCGCCAGGCCGTCCGGCAGATCCACGGGCGCGTGCCCGGGCAGCGAGACGTCAGAGCCTGCTTCCTGTCGCTCCGCGGGGCTGATCGGAAGGAGCTTGCGCCGGTCACGCGGGGTGTGGGCCTCGACACTGCCGCCACCGAGGATGGTCTGCAGGCGGCCGGAGATATCGGAGTAGTCGTCGAAGCCGAGGACACCATCGGCTTCGGGGAGGGCGTCGGCAAGTTCCTTGCCGTACCGCTCGGCCATGCAGCCGACGGCCACGACGGCCTGGGTCTTGCCATGACCCTTGAGGTCATTGGCTTCCAGGAGGGCGTCGACGGAGTCCTTCTTGGCGGCTTCGACGAATCCACAGGTGTTGACTACGGCGACGTCCGCGTCTTCGGCGGCCTCGACGAGCTGCCAGCCGTCCGCCTCAAGGCGGCCTGCCAGCTCCTCCGAGTCCACCTCGTTACGGGCGCAGCCAAGAGTGACAAGGGCGACAGTACGGCGTTCGGGCATGCTCTCAAGACTACTTTGTCCCTGCCCGGGCCCCCGCCGCGAGGGTCCGGGCCCTCGTCACAAGGCCTACACAGCTCTCAGAGCTCGCCGAGCTCAGCCGACCTCGGGATCGCCCTTGGTGTACGTGAGCCGCTCGACCTGACCGGGGTCGAACTCGTTCTCGACCGCCTTGCCGTTCACGAACAGCTTGATCGCGCCCGCGTCGCCGAGGACCAGGTCGATCTTCTGCTTGTCCTGGAAGGTCTTCGACTTGCCCTCCTCCAGGACGCCGTCGAAGAGGGTCCGACCACTGTGGTCCTTGGCCGAGATCCAGCTGCGGCCGTCCGACGCGTTGACCTTGACCGTGACCTTGTCCCGGGGGGCGCCGGCGATCGCGCTGTCCGACGGGTCCGGCTTGGGGTCGGCGGGCTTGTCGGGCGCGGGCTTCGTCGTGGGGGGCTTGGTGGTGGCAGGCGTGGAGCCCTCGGCGACCTGCGACTTCGATCCGTTGCTGTCGTCGCCCCCGCTGAAGGCGGTGAAGCCGACGAATCCGATGACGGCGACGATCGCGGCGACCATGGCCGCGGTCCAGTTGGGGCGGCGCGGATCGGACCTGATCCGCTCGGCCTCGAAGAGCGGCGCCGCCGGAGTGGGCGCGGGCGGGCGGCCGCCGTGCGCCTCGTCGTACTGGGCAAGGAGAAGGGCAGGATCGATCCCCACGGCGCGTGCGAGCGTCCTGATGTGGCCGCGGGCGTACACATCGCCGCCGCATCGGGAGAAGTCGTCCTGTTCGATCGCGTGCACGATCGGGATCCGCACCCGGGTGGACGTGCTGATCTCGTCGACGGTCAGGCCCGCGTCAACGCGTGCCTGCTGCAGCGTGCGCCCGATCGAGGGCCGGTCTTCCGCCGGCGTGGGCCGGTCGTCTGCCGGACTCTCAGCTGCCGGAAGGTTCTCGGCGGGCTGGTCGTCTGTAGGTCGGTGGTCTGAAGGGCGGTCGTCTTCAGGGGAGTTGCCGATGGACACGGGGGCGCCTTTCGAGCGTGTAGCCACCTGCCGGATGTTCAGTCTAGGGGGGTTCGCGAAGGGTGGGGCAACTGGGCGACGGACTTTGTACGCCATCGGAATGGCGGGACATCCTGATGGTGGGGCATGGTGCTGTCCCTCCCCTCAACTTGACGTATGTCGAAGGGAAACGGTTGCCTGCCGCACCCTTATGGGTGAGCCTCCCCGCGGATCACGGCCAGCACGCCATCCAGCTCATCAGGTTTCACAAGAACGTCACGAGCCTTGGAGCCCTCGCTGGGCCCCACGATGCCGCGCGACTCCATGAGGTCCATGAGCCGTCCGGCCTTCGCGAAGCCGACGCGCAGCTTGCGCTGGAGCATCGACGTGGACCCGAACTGAGTGGAAACCACCAGCTCAGCGGCCTGACAGAGCAGATCGAGGTCGTCGCCGATGTCGTCGTCGATCTCCTTCTTCTGCTTGGTGCCTACGGTGACGTCCTCCCGGAATACCGGCGCCATCTGGTCCTTGCAGTGCTGGACGACCGCATGGATCTCGTCCTCGGTGACGAAGGCGCCCTGCATTCGGGTGGGCTTGTTCGCGCCCATCGGCAGGAAGAGCCCGTCACCCTTGCCGATCAGCTTCTCGGCGCCCGGCTGGTCGAGGATGACGCGGCTGTCGGCGAGCGAGGAGGTCGCGAAGGCGAGCCGTGAGGGCACATTCGCCTTGATCAGACCGGTCACGACGTCCACGGACGGCCGCTGCGTGGCGAGCACCAGGTGGATGCCCGCCGCGCGCGCCAGCTGCGTGATGCGCACGATCGAGTCCTCGACGTCGCGCGGGGCGACCATCATCAGGTCGGCGAGCTCGTCGACGATCACCAGTAGGTACGGGTACGGGGTGAGCTCCCGCTCGCTGCCTTCCGGCGTCTTGAGCTTGCCCTCGCGGACGGCCCGGTTGAAGTCGTCGATGTGCCGGTAGCCGAACGCCGCCAGGTCGTCGTAGCGCAGATCCATCTCGCGTACGACCCACTGGAGCGCCTCGGCGGCCCGCTTGGGGTTGGTGATGATCGGCGTGATCAGGTGCGGGATGCCCTCGTACGCGGTGAGCTCGACGCGCTTGGGGTCGACGAGGACCATCCGTACGTCCTCGGGGGTCGCCCGCATCATGATCGACGTGATCAGACAGTTGATGCAGGACGACTTGCCGGAGCCGGTGGCTCCGGCGACCAGGATGTGCGGCATCTTCGCCATGTTGGCCATGACGAAACCGCCCTCGACGTCCTTGCCGAGCGCGACCAGCATGGGGTGATCGTCCTCGGCGGCGTCCGCCAGACGCAGCACGTCGCCCACGTTGACCATCTCGCGGTCGGAGTTCGGGATCTCGATGCCGACCGCGGACTTGCCGGGGATGGGGCTGATGATGCGGACGTCGGGGCTTGCGACCGCGTACGCGATGTTCTTGGCAAGGGCCGTGATCTTCTCGACCTTCACGGCCGGGCCGAGCTCGATCTCGTACCGCGTGACCGTCGGGCCCCGTGTGAACCCGGTGACGTCCGCGTCGACCTTGAACTCGGTGAAGACATTGCTGAGCGAGGCGACGACCGCGTCGTTGGCGGCGCTGCGAGTCTTGCCGGGGCCACCGCGCTCGAGCAGGTCGAGCGTGGGCAGCGAGTACGTGATGTCCCCCGCGAGCTGCAGCTGCTCGGCGCGCGGCGGGAGGTCCCGCGGCTTGTCCGAATGGGCCTTGGTCAGGTCCGGCACCGCTGAGTCGTCGGACTCACCGGGCTTCTTGCGGCGCACGCCGGGCGGCGGGCTGTCCTTTTCTCGTGCGGGACTGTCCGTGGCGCGCGCGGTCGGCACCGGCGCGGAGGTCTCCGCGGGCTGCTCCTCGCGCTCGCGCTCGGCGGAGACGCCCTGCGTGAGGTCGGCGACCAGCGGCGAGGGCGGCATGCCGTGCAGGACGGCGCCGTCCAGGGCGGCGGCAGCGGCGGCCGCCACGTCCACCGCGTCCATCGGCCGGTCCATGGAAGGCTGCGAGGATGCCCTGCGGGGCCTGCGCCGCCGGGTGAGCGCCTCCTCCTCCGCATGGTCCGGGTCGTACGACTCAGGGGCCTCGGCGCGCCTGCGCGAGCGGGCGGGCAGCGCCTCGCGCCACTGCTCCTCGTACCGCTCGTCGTCCGCGTAGTCGCCCTGCACCTCTTCGGGCGCCGCCTGGACGATGCCGAGCTTGGTGCCGAGCAGCCGCAGCCGCTGCGGGATGGCGTTGACGGGCGTCGCCGTGACCACAAGGAGTCCGAAGACGGTCAGCAGGACGAGCAGCGGTACGGCGAGGACCTCGCCCATGGTGAAGATCAGCGGAGTGGACGTGGCCCAGCCGATGAGGCCGCCCGCGTCCCTTATGGCCTCCATGCCGTCCGCACGGGCGGGCGAACCGCAGGCGATGTGCACCTGGCCCAGCACGCCGATGACGAGCGCGGACAGGCCGATCACGATGCGGCCGTTCGCCTCGGGCTTCTCCGGGTGCCGGATGAGGCGTACGCCGATGACCGCGAGCAGTATCGGGAGCAGCAGATCGAGGCGGCCGAACGCGCCGGTCACCAGCATCTCGACGAGGTCGCCCACGGGGCCGCGCAGATTCGACCACGTGCCCGCGGCGACAATCAGGGCGACACCGAGCAGCAGGAGCGCGATGCCGTCCTTGCGGTGCGCCGGGTCGAGCCCCTTCGCGCCTCGCCCTATGCCGCGGAACAGCGCACCCACGCTGTGCGCGAGACCGAGCCAGAGTGCGCGTGCGAGGCGGTAGACGCCGCCCGTGGGACTGGGCGCCGGCTTGGGCACGGGCTTCTTCGCCACGGCTTTCTTGGCGGGCGCCTTCTTCGCCGGAGCCTTCTTGGCGGGCGGCTTCTTGGCGGCGGCCTTCTTCGCCGGAGCCTTTGTGGGCGCGGCCGCCTTCTTCGCGGGCGTCTTCTTGGCTGCGGACGGACGTGAGGCCATGGGTCCGAGGTTACCGGTGGAGACCACTGCGGACACGTGTGCCCACCGCTTCACCCGTTTGTGTCGCCCTTGCGGAGGCGGTGAACTGACGGATATTCACCGCCTCCGGTCCGGAAGATTCCGGATGTTCACCGCCTCCGGCACTGCTCCGCCCGGAGTCCGCGCCGAACTCAGTTCTGCGAGGACACCGAAGGCGCACCGCTGCCGGTGCCCGGCTCCAAGGCGTCAAGAGCCCGCCGCAAACCGGTGAGTTTGCGTTCGAGATGGGCCGCGGTGGCGACAGCGGCGGCATCCGCCGAGTCGTCGTCGAGCTGTTTGGAGAGCGCCTCCGCCTGTTCCTCGACGGCCGCGAGGCGCGCGGAGAGCTCCGCGAGAAGCCCTGCGGGCTCCTTGGCGTCACCCGCCGCGGACTTGCCGCCGCCTTCGAGCTGGAGACGCAGCAGGGCTGCCTGCTCCCGCAGTTGGCAGTTCTTCATGTACAGCTCGACGAAAACCGAGACCTTCGCGCGCAGCACCCACGGATCGAACGGCTTGGAGATGTAGTCCACCGCTCCCGCCGCATAACCCCGGAACGTGTGGTGCGGACCGTGGTTGATGGCGGTGAGGAAGATGATCGGGATGTCCCGGGTCCGTTCTCGCCGCTTGATGTGCGCGGCGGTTTCGAAACCGTCCATGCCCGGCATCTGGACATCCAGCAGAATGACCGCGAAGTCATCCGTCAGTAGTGCTTTGAGCGCTTCCTCCCCGGACGATGCCCGTACCAGGGTCTGATCGAGCGCAGAGAGGATGGCCTCCAGCGCCAGCAGATTCTCCGGCCGGTCATCGACCAGGAGGATCTTGGCCTTCTGCACCATGGCCCGCCCTCCTCGCCCCGGCGGTACACCGGGCGCCGCCCCAGGGGACGACTCCCTTACGCCGTCCGTCCTTGTGCCGGTCATGGTAGCCGCACCCCGCCTGTCGCCACACCCTGTCACCGCGATGTCACTGTGCACGTAGCAGAAACGCAGTGGGAGACCAGAAGGTTCCCCGAATACCGTGGTTCTACACGACTTCGGCCACACTCTGTCAGCAACTCCGCGTAATGGAGCCTCTTCTCGGTCACTCCCCGCGCATCCACTGCTCCATCACCGACAGCAGATGATCCGGGTCGACCGGCTTCGTAACGTAATCGGATGCGCCGGAGTCGATGGCCTTCTCCCGATCACCCTTCATGGCCTTCGCGGTGAGCGCGATGATCGGGAGTCCGGCGAACTGCGGCATCCTGCGGATCGCCGTCGTCGTCGCGTACCCGTCCATCTCCGGCATCATGATGTCCATCAGGACGACCGTCACGTCGTCGTGCTGTTCCAGGACCTCGATGCCCTCACGGCCGTTCTCCGCGTACAGCACCGAGAGCCCGTGCTGCTCCAGGACGCTGGTGAGCGCGAACACATTGCGGATGTCGTCGTCGACGATGAGAACCTTCTCACCGCCGAAGTGATAGCCGGGACGCGCCTCGGACGTTTCCTGGCCTGTCGCCGCCCACTGCTCCTGGGAACGCTGCTCCGCGGTCGGCCCCTGGCCCGGCAGGACCGGCGGCTGCTCCGGGGAGGCATGCGCGGCACGTCGGCGACGCCTGAAGAGCGTGCCGGGGTCGGGCACCGCGTCGAGCCGCGGCGCCGGCGGCGCCTCGCTCTGCGGCGGCTGCTCGGCCGTGGAAGGTCCTTCCTCCAGAGCGGGCCGCGCGACCGTTCCCGGCAGCGGGGACAGCTGCGTGTAACCCTGGGGCGGCAGTTCGCTCGGGTGCAGCGGCAAATAGAGCGTGAACGTCGAACCCCGGCCCGGTTCGCTCGCCGCGTGGATCTCTCCGCCGAGCAGACGCGCGATCTCCCGGCTGATGGAGAGCCCGAGGCCCGTGCCGCCGTACTTCCTGCTTGTCGTGCCGTCGGCCTGCTTGAACGCCTCGAAGATGACCCGCATCTTGCTGCCCGCGATCCCGATGCCGGTGTCGCTCACCGAGAAGGCGATCAGGTCCGCGTCCGCGTCCCGCAGCGAACCCGCCTCGAGGAGCTGTTCGCGGATGGCGTTGGGCACATCGGCGTTCGCGTGCCGGATCACCAGCTCGACCGCTCCGGAGTCGGTGAACTTCACCGCGTTGGACAGGAGGTTGCGAAGAACCTGCAGAAGCCGCTGCTCGTCCGTGTGCAGGGTCGCCGGCAGCTCCGGAGACACGCGTACGGAGAAATCGAGTCCCTTCTCGGCGGTCAGCGGCCGGAAAGTGGCCTCTACGTAGTCCACGAGTTGGACGAGGGCGATGCGCGTCGGGGAGACGTCCATCTTGCCCGCCTCGACCTTGGACAGGTCGAGGATGTCGTTGATCAGCTGCAGCAGGTCCGAGCCCGCACCGTGGATCGTCTCGGCGAACTCCACCTGCTTGGGGGTGAGGTTCGCGTCGGCGTTGTCGGCGAGCAACTTGGCCAGGATCAGCAGCGAGTTGAGCGGCGTACGCAGCTCGTGCGACATGTTCGCCAGGAACTCGGACTTGTACCGCATCGAGACGGCGAGCTGTTCGGCGCGCTCCTCCAGTACCTGCCTGGCCTCTTCGATCTCGGTGTTCTTGACCTCGATGTCGCGGTTCTGCTGGGCGAGCAGCTCGGCCTTCTCCTCCAGTTCGGCGTTGGAGTCCTGCAGCGCCTTCTGCCGGTTCTCCAACTCCGCCGAGCGCTCCCGCAGTTGCTCGGTGAGCTCCTGCGACTGCTTGAGCAGCACCTCGGTCTTCGTGTTGACGCTGATCGTGTTGACGCTCGTCGCGATCATCTCGGCGATCTGGCTGAGGAAGTCCTTCTGGATCTGCGTGAACGCCTGGAAGGCGGCCAGCTCGATCACACCGAGGACGGTCCCTTCGAAGAGCACCGGAAGGACGATCACCTGGGCGGGCGGCGCCTCGCCGAGGCCGGATGCGATCCGCAGATAGCCGGACGGCGCGTTCTCCACGAGGATCGTGCGCCGCTCCTGCGCGGCGGTACCGATCAGCGTCTCACCGGGCCGGAAGGACGTCGGCATGGAGCCCATGGAGTAGCCGTAACTGCCCATCATGCGCAGTTCGTACGCGTCCCCCTGCTCGGCGCCGGGCTCCGTGGCGTCCTCCGTGGGCAGGGCGAGGAAGAAGGCGCCGTGCTGCGCGGAGACCACCGGCGTCAGCTCGCTCATGATCAGCGAGGCGACGTCGTCCAGGTCACGGCGGCCCTGCATCAGACCGGAGATGCGGGCCAGGTTGCCCTTGAGCCAGTCCTGTTCCTTGTTGGCCAGGGTGGTGTCGCGAAGGTTCGCGATCATCGAGTTGATGTTGTCCTGAAGTACCTGGATCTCGCCCGCCGCGTCGACGTCGATCTTCAGGTTCAGGTCGCCGCGCGTCACCGCGGTGGCGACCTCGGCGATGGCGCGTACCTGACGCGTCAGGTTCCCTGCCATCTCGTTCACGGACTCGGTGAGGTCGCGCCACGTGCCGTCGACGTCCCGCACCCGCGCCTGACCACCCAGCTGTCCTTCCGTGCCCACCTCGCGAGCCACCCGCGTGACCTGCTCGGCGAAGGACGACAGCTGATCGACCATGGTGTTGATGGTGGTCTTCAGCTCCAGGATCTCGCCCCGGGCGTCGATGTCGATCTTCTTGGTCAGGTCGCCCTTCGCGATCGCGGTGGTGACCATCGCGATGTTGCGGACCTGGCCGGTGAGGTTGGAGGCCATGCCGTTCACGGACTCCGTCAGGTCCTTCCACGTACCCGAGACTCCGGGCACACGGGCCTGACCGCCGAGGATGCCGTCCGTGCCCACCTCACGGGCCACCCGGGTCACCTCGTCCGCGAACGAACTCAGTGTCTTGACCATCGTGTTGACGGTGTCGGCGAGCTGCGCGACCTCGCCGCGCGCCTCGACGGTGACCTTCTTGGTGAGGTCACCGTTGGCGACCGCCGCCGCGACCTGGGAGATGTTGCGCACCTGGCCGGTCAGGTTGTTCGCCATCAGGTTGACGTTGTCGCTGAGGTCCTTCCAGGTGCCGGTGACGCCCGGGACCCGCGCCTGGCCACCCAGGTTGCCCTCCGTGCCCACCTCGCGGGCCACGCGGTTCACCTGCTCGGCGAAGTTGGAGAGCTGGTCGACCATCGTGTTCACGGTGGTGACGAGTTCGAGGATCTCGCCCTTGGCGTCGACGGTGATCTTCTTGGAGAGGTCGCCCATGGCGACGGCCGTGGTGACCTCGGCGATGTTGCGGACCTGAAGGGTCAGGTTGTTCGCCATGCCGTTCACGGACTGCGTGAGGTCCTTCCAGGTGCCGGAGACACCCTGCACCTCGGCCTGGCCGCCCAGGATGCCGTCGGTGCCCACCTCGCGGGCCACCCGCGTCACCTGCTCGGCGAACGCCGACAGCTGGTCCACCATCGTGTTGAGGGTGTTCTTCAGCTCCAGGATCTCGCCGCGCGCGTCCACATCGATCTTCTGCGACAGGTCGCCCCGCGCCACCGCGGTCGCGACCTGCGCGATGTTGCGCACCTGGGCGGTGAGGTTGCCGGCCATGCCGTTCACGGAGTCGGTCAGGTCGCGCCAGACACCGGCCACGCCGGGCACCTGCGCCTGCCCGCCCAGACGGCCTTCCGTGCCCACCTCGCGGGCCACCCGGGTCACCTGGTCGGCGAAGGCGGAGAGCTGGTCGACCATCGTGTTGATGGTGTTCTTCAGCTCCAGGATCTCGCCGCGCGCGTCCACGTCGATCTTCTGGGAGAGGTCGCCCCGGGCCACCGCCGTGGTGACCTGGGCGATCTGACGCACCTGCGACGTCAGGTTCCCCGCCATGAAGTTGACGGAGTCGGTCAGTTCCTTCCAGGTGCCGCTGACACCGTCCACGCGCGCCTGGCCGCCGAGGCGGCCTTCGGTGCCCACGTCGCGCGCCATCCGCGTGACCTGGTCGGCGAAGGACGACAGCTGGTCCACCATCGTGTTCACGGTGTTCTTCAACTGAAGCATCTCGCCGGAGACATCGACGGTGACCTTCTGAGAGAGATCACCGTTGGCGACCGCCGTCGTCACCTGCGCGATGTTGCGGACCTGCCCCGTGAGGTTACGGAAGGCGGTGTTGACCGAGTCCGTCAGGTCCTTCCACGTACCGGCCGCGCCCTGCACCTGGGCCTGGCCGCCGAGCTCACCCTCGACGCCGATCTCCCGCGCCACACGTGTCACTTCGGCACCGAAGGCGGAGAGCTGGTCCACCATCGTGTTCACGGTGTTCTTCAGTTCGAGCATCTCGCCCGCGACATCGACGGTGACCTTCTGCGACAGATCACCGTTGGCGACCGCCGTCGTCACCGTCGCGATGTCCCGCACCTGCGTGGTGAGGTTCCTGAAGACCGTGTTCACCGAGTCGGTGAGGTCCTTCCACGTTCCCGCCGCGCCCGGCACATTCGCCTGACCGCCCAGCTGCCCCTCGGCGCCGACCTCGTTCGCCACCCGGGTGACCTCGTCCGCGAACGTGCGCAGCGTCTCGGTCATCTGGTTGATCGTTTCGGCGAGTTGGGCGACCTCGCCGCGCGCGCTCACCGTCACCTTCTGGGACAGATCGCCGTTCGCGACGGCCGTCGTGACCTGGGCGATCCCACGCACCTGTGCGGTGAGATTGCCGGCCATAAGATTCACCGAATCGGTGAGGTCCTTCCACACTCCCGCCACACCAGGCACCTGCGCCTGGCCGCCGAGCTCACCCTCCGTGCCGACCTCGCGCGCGACACGGGTCACCTCGGAGGAGAACGACGAGAGCTGGTCCACCATCGTGTTGACGGTGTTCTTCAGCTCCAGCATCTCGCCGGCGACGTGAACCGTCACCTTCCGGGACAAGTCGCCCTTGGCGACCGCCGTCGTGACGAGAGCAATGTCACGCACCTGCGCGGTGAGCCGGTACGCCATGGTGTTCACCGAATCCGTGAGGTCCTTCCACGAACCGGACATTCCACGGACCCGCGCCTGACCGCCCAGCTTGCCCTCGGTGCCCACCTCGCTGGCCACTCGCGTGACCTCGTCGGTGAACGTCGAGAGCTGATCGACCAGATTGTTGACCGTCCGGCCGACCTTCAGGAACTCCCCGCGCAGCGGGTGGCCGCTCCCCTCGTCCGCCTGCGCCCGCAGCTCCATCCGCTGCTCCAGGTCGCCGTCCGCGACCGCGGAGAGCACCCGCCCCACCTCGGAGACCGGACGCACGAGATCGTCGACGAGCGCATTCGACGCGTCGATCGCATGTGCCCACGAGCCCTCACTGGCGCCGGTCTCAAGCCGTTCCGTGAGCTTTCCCTCACGTCCGACCATGCGACGCACCCGGGAAATCTCGCCCGTCAGATGCAGATTGCGATCAGCCACCTCATTGAAGACGGCGGCGATCTCGGACATGACGTCGTCACCGGAGACCGTGAGCCGCTTGCGGAAGTTTCCGTCCCGCATGGCCGCAAGCGCCGCGAGCAACCTGTTCAGGGCCGCCGTGTCCACGGACGTAGTAGCCCCGTGGCGCGGTTTGCGCTGTTTGCTCGGGGACTGTCCGTCTTTCGCACGCGTTTTAGTGCCCCGCGTCGCTGCGCCAGACTCCACTGTGTCCCTCCCGCAAGGGTCGACCGTACTGCTCGGGTTACCTGGGCTCTCTCCAAGAAGCTTGCCCAGTGTTTCACCATGGCTGAACCAGGCCATAACAGTTCGGCAGCTTCGCACACCGTCCGCACACCCTCCGGGCGGAAAACACTGACGACCGGCATCAGCATGGACGGCGAAGGTAAGTAACCTGGCATCCGGCTGTCCAACCACTCCGGTCCTGCCCGGCCTGGGCGGTGGCACACGTACAAGCGGGCATCGGAGGGGCGGCCGCACCATGGTGGGAGATCTGGGCGTCGATACTCGTACGAGGAGTTCTGTGATCACCGCGCGCGCGGCTGCGACTTTCGACCCCGTCGGGCGTTCCGTCGCGACGGCACGCTCCTTTGTCCGCGACACCCTTCAGGGCTGGGGGTTCACGGACATCGTCGACGACGCCGTCGTCCTCACCAGCGAGCTGGTCACCAACGCGGTGGTCCACGCCGGAACCGCCGCCGACGTCCTCTGCCTGCGCAGCGAGGACGCCGTACGCATCGAGGTGTCCGACCACTACCCGGAGCGCGAGATCCCGCTCCAGCAGTCCGCGGCGAACATGGGCAGCCCCGACCGCGAGGGCGGTCGCGGCCTCCAGCTGTGCGCGGCGCTCGCCACCCGCTGGGGCGTCGACTACACCCCCGAGCACAAGCAGGTCTGGTTCCAACTCGACCTCCCCGACCGCTCGGTGGGCACCCGCGCCGCGGGCCCCGCACTACCGGCCGAGATGCTCCCGGTCACCGACGGCAGAGTCCGTGTCGCCGTCGTCCAGATCGACCGCGTGGGCGCGATCTCCGCCTGGAACGAAGACGCGGAAGAACTCTTCGGGTACGCCGCCGAACAGGTCACCGGGAAACCGCTCACCGACTTCGCCGCCTGGCCGCACACCCCGGGCACCAGCACCGGCATCGTGGAGGCCCTGAGACTCTCCCGCTGGGAGGGCAGTTACGGCATCCGCAGCTCCGACGGCCGCGTGACCCCCGTCTACGCCTCGCACCTGCGCGTCCGTGACGCCGACGGCGAACCGTCCACGGTCTGCCTGCTCGTCCGCGACGACGAGCGCGCAGTCCTGCAGACCCCGCTGCGCGGGCCCGCCCCCGAGCCCGGGGTGCTCGCCGAGTCGCACACCGCCGACCCCTTCGAGGTCTTCATCGGCTCCCCGGCGCCGGACGACCTCGACGGTCTGCTCCAGCGCACGGTCGAGCGCGCCCGCGACATGCTCGACGGCGACGCCGCCTTCCTGCTCCTCGCCACGGACGACGAGACGGAGCTGGAGGTTCGCGCCTCCACAGGCCTTCCATCGGCCCGCCAGCGCTTCGCGCGCGTCCCGGTGGAAGCGGGGCCCGGACGCTACGGCTCCGCCCGTATGCCGGCCGTACACGAGGACCTCACGGTCGTCCCCGGCGCCGTCCCGCTCCTCAGCGGCACGGGCATGCGCTCCGTGGTCACGGTCCCCCTCAAAGTCGAGGGCCGCCTCACGGGCTCCTTGGGCGTCGCCGCCGAGTCCCCCGACCGGTACTCGAACGAAGAAGCCCTGCGCCTCCAGTTCGCCGCCGACCGCATCGCCCTCGCCGTCGAGTCAGCGCGCCTGGGCGAGCTCGAGCGTCTGCGCCGCGGCTCGCTCTCCTTCCTCGTCGAGGCCTCCGATCTCCTCGCCGGCACCCTGGACCGCGACCAGACCCTGGCCCTCATGGCCCAGATGACGGTCCCGACGCTCGCCACCTGGTGCGCCGTCTACACGATCGCCGACCAGGCGTCCGATCCCTATCTCTCGTACGTCCTCCATGAGGACGAGGAGCGCATCGACGGCCTGAAGGCCCTCCTCTCCAAGATCGCCCCTCCTGACCCCGTGCCGACCCCCGGAGCCCGCGTCTGGGCCGCACCCTCGGAAGCGGCCCACCAGGCCGCCCTGCGCACCTCCATGCGCAGCCTCGGCCTCGGTGAGCCGATGAGCCTGGGCTCCGGCATCGGCACGACGCTCTCCACGGCATCGGCGGTGGGCGGCGAGACGGTCGTCCTGCCCCTGGTCGCCCGCAACCGCGTCATCGGCATGCTCACGCTGGGCAAGCCCTCCGACGAACACTTCCGCCAAGAGATCCTGGAATTGGCCGAAGATCTCTCCCGCCGAGCGGCCCTCGCCCTGGACAACGCCCGCCTCTACTCCGAGCGCATGGCCATCAGCCAATCCCTCCAGCGCAGCCTGCTGCCTCCAGGTCTCCCGCAGATCCCGGGCGTCGAGGTCGACGTCATCTACCGCGCGGCCGGCGAGGGCAATGAGGTCGGCGGCGACTTCTACGACCTCTTCCCCATCCGCGACGGCGCGTACGGCTTCGCGATCGGCGACGTCTGCGGCACGGGCCCGGAGGCCGCAGCGGTCACCGGCCTGGCCCGCCACGCCCTGCGCCTGCTCGCCCGCGAGGGCTTCGGCGGCCCGGCGGTCCTTGAGCGCCTGAACGCCGCGATCCTCGACGAGGGCGCCCGAAGCCGCTTCCTCACCCTGCTCTACGGGGAGTTGTGGCCGCAGGAGGACGGCTCGGCGGTCCTGAAGATCGTCTGCGCCGGCCATCCGCTCCCGCTCCGCCTGCGCCAGGACGGCACGGTCGAGCCGTACGCGGAGCCGCAGCCGCTCCTGGGCGTCATGGACGACCTGGAGCTCTACGAACAGACGATGACGCTCGACCCGGGCGATGTCCTGCTCTGCGTGACGGACGGAGTCACCGAACGCCGCGAGGGCACGCGCATGCTCGGCGACGACGGCCTCGCAGACGTCCTCACGACGTGTACGGGCCTCACGGCCGGCGCGGTCGCGGCCCGCATCATGCGCGCGGTGGAGCGCTTCGCGACGGACGCCCCGTCGGACGACATGGCGATCCTCGCGATGCGGGTCCCCGGCCTCCAGAAGGACTGACAGTTCCGTTCCGGGGGCCTTCAAGCCCCCGGAAAACAAAAAGTCCCCGCCCAACTGGGCGGGGACTTTCCCGACTTACTCTCTGAGCCCCCAAGCGGAATCGAACCGCTGACCTTCTCCTTACCATGGAGACGCTCTACCGACTGAGCTATAGGGGCCTGTTGCGCTTTCGCGGTTTCCCGCTCCGCAACGGAATAAAGCATACCCCGAACTCACGCCCGATCCGAACCGCCGTGAGTGCCCCTCAGAAGGCAGGCTGCAACAGCCCTCCGAGCGCATTGCACGCCGATACGACCCGCTGCAGTTCGCGCCGCGACATCGAAGCGCCGACCGGCAGCGACAGCGTCTCGTCCGCGGCATGCTCGGTCTCCGGCAGATAGACGTCCCGCCAGAACTTCGGCGTGCGGTGAACGGGCGTCTTCACGGGCACCCGGCAGTCAACTCCCTTGGCCCGCACGGCACGCGCGAACGCATCCCGGTCCGGCCGCCCGTTGCCGGGCACACGTACGACGTACTGCTGATAGCTGTGCCCCTCGACACCGTCCGGCGTGATCACACCGCCGAGCCGCCCACTCAGATAGGTCGCGTGCGCCCGCCGCTGCGCGAGCTCGTCGTACGGTGCGTCCAACTCGCCCTGCTCCAGTACGAGGACGCCGTGCCGCTGCCCGACGTCCCGAAGCCGCCTGACGTCGGCCGGGTGCCCGAAGCGGTGCACGACGGCCACAGCGGCCGTACGGGAGGTCACGGCGGCGGTCACCGCGTCAGGATCGAGGCAGTACGTCACCCGATCGATGTCCGCGAACACGGGCACGGCCCCTGCCAGGACCACGGCCTCGGCGATCTCGACGTTTCCGTATGCCGGCACGATGACCTCGTCACCGTCACCGACACCTGCGGCTCGCAACATGCCAACTGTCTGCATGACTCTGATGCTGGCGGCGGAACGTGAACGGCAAGTGACGCAAAACAAAAAAGAGCTGGTCCCTGAACCGAAGTTCAGGGACCAGCTCTTCTAATAATAGTTCGGCGGCGTCCTACTCTCCCACAGGGT
>NZ_JBHTSF010000031.1:0-76062 GCF_042795295.1 Streptomyces sp. NPDC056486 | reverse complement strand
GGGGGCCCGAACCGAATGGTTCGGGCCCCCTTTGGACCGTTCAAGCGCCGCTACGGCAACTGCGCCGCCCGCGCCTCGCGCCGGTTGCCCCGGAAGTTGTTCACCCGCCGGGCCGTGGCGAAGAGGGGGATCACCGCGCCGAGGACGACCTGGAGCGCGCAGCCGGTCTGCAGGAGCAGCAGGCCGCCCGGCGCGTCGAACGCCCAGCCGGCGAGCAGCCCCATGGCCGCGACGATCCACGCGAGCATGGCCACCGCGAGGGGACCCCGAGGCTTGGGGTACTCGACCCGGCTGACCATGAGCCACGCCGTGCCGATGATCGCCATGAGCGTCGCCCAGAAGGGGAGCTCCAGAAGCACGATCGAGACGACCGTGAGCGCACCGAAGGGCGAGGGCATGCCCTGGAAGGTGCCGTCCTTCACGGTCACGCAACTGAACCGCGCAAGCCTCAGCACCACCGCCAGAAGCACCACGATCGCCCCTACCGCGGCGACTCTCTGGTGTGCGTCGTCGGCGACCATGCCGTACACGAGCACGAAGTACGCGGGGGCCAGACCGAAGCTGATCAGGTCCGACAGGTTGTCGAGCTCCGCGCCCATCGGCGAGGACCGCAGCTTGCGCGCCACGAGTCCGTCGAAGAGGTCGAAAACAGCCGCGCAGAGCATCAGGATCACGGCGGTCGCGGCGGAGTGCCGCGCCATGCCGCTCTCGTTGCTGCCCTGCAGGTGCGGGATGAGGATGCCGGTGGTGGTGAAGTACACCGCCATGAACCCGCACGTGGCGTTACCGAGCGTGAGGGTGTCCGCTATCGAGAGGCGGAGTGAGAGAGGCATCTCCTCGTCGGCCTCGTCCTCGGCCGCCTCGGGCACCCAGCCCGCTTGTGTCTCAGGATCAACCACGGTCAATTCGAGTCACCCCAGCCACGGTCTTCTGACCGACCTCGACATCCACGTCGACACCCTCGGGGAGATAGATGTCCACGCGAGAGCCGAAGCGGATCAGGCCGATCCGTTCACCTTGCTCCACCTTCGTGCCCTGCGGCACGTAAGGAACGATGCGTCGCGCCACCGCGCCCGCGATCTGGATCATCTCGATGTCACCGAGCTCGGTGTCGAAGTGCCAGACAACGCGCTCGTTGTTCTCGCTCTCCTTGTTGAACGCCGGGACGAACCCGCCGGGGATGTGCTCCACGGACGTCACCGTGCCCGCGAGGGGCGCGCGGTTGACGTGGACGTTCAGCGGGCTCATGAAGATCGCGACGCGCGTACGCCCGTCCTTCCACGGCATGATGCTCTGCACCACACCGTCGGCCGGCGAGATGACCCGGCCCTGGGCGATGTCGCGCTCGGGGTCGCGGAAGAACCACAGCATGCCCGCCGCCAAGGCGGTGGCAGGCACGGCGACGGCCGCGGCGCCCTTGGAGCGGCGCGCGCGGACGAGGCTGAGCGCCGCGGTGGCGACAGTCGGCAGGAGCCACGGCGATGCTCCGCGCGCAAGGCGTACGCCAGCGAGGCTGTCGCGTGGTGCAGAGGTTTGGCTGTGGGGCATGGATGACCTTCGTAGCGGATGATGCCGCGCACTTGACGGGGGACGGCGGCTTTTTCCGGATGGTATCGGTTGCGAGCCACAACTGGGCAAGCCAGGAAGCGGAGTCGACGGCCGAAGAGTGTTGACAGGGTGTGACCTTCTTCTCGGTTAAATCACCCCAAATCGGGCATCTAGCCCTGGAGTCGATACTCTTCGAGCAGCCGGCGCCCAATGATCATCTTCTGGATCTCGGCGGTTCCTTCACCGATCAACAGCATCGGAGCTTCACGGTACAGGCGCTCGATCTCGTACTCCTTCGAGAAGCCGTAACCGCCATGAATCCGGAACGCGTCCTCTACGACTTCTTTGCAGTATTCGGATGCCAGGTACTTCGCCATCCCTGCTTCGAGGTCGTTTCGTTCCCCGGAGTCCTTTTTGCGTGCGGCATTCACCATCATCGCATGAGCGGCCTCGACCTTGGTAGCCATCTCGGCCAGCTTGAACTGGATCGCCTGGTGCTGGGCGATCGCCTTGCCGAAAGTGTGGCGTTGCTGGGCATACGAGACACCGAGCTCAAATGCACGCTGAGCAACTCCGCAGCCACGCGCCGCGACATTTACACGACCGACCTCGACGCCGTCCATCATTTGGTAAAAACCGCGGCCGGTTTCCCCGCCGAGCACGCGATTGGCCGGAATTCGTAGCCCGTCCATGATGAGTTCGGTCGTGTCGACGCCCTTGTAACCCATCTTGTCGATCTTGCCGGGGATCGTGAGACCGGGGCGGACCTCTCCGAAGCCGGGCTCCTTCTCCACGAGGAAGGTCGTCATCGACTTGTGGGGCGCCGTGCCCTCGGGGTGTCCTTCATCACTTCGGCACAGAACGGCCACCAGCGTCGACGTGCCACCGTTGGTGAGCCACATCTTCTGACCGTTGAGGACGTACTCGTCGCCGTCCTTGACGCCCTTGGACGTGATCGCCGACACGTCGGAGCCGAGTGCGGGCTCCGACATGGAGAACGCGCCGCGCACCTCGCCGGCCGCCATGCGCGGCAGGAAGGTGTCCTTCTGCTCCTGCGTCCCGTGCTGCTTGAGCATGTAGGCGACGATGAAGTGGGTGTTGATGATGCCGGAGACCGACATCCAGCCACGCGCTATCTCCTCGACGCACAGCGCGTACGTGAGCAGCGACTCGCCCAGACCGCCGTACTCCTCCGGGATCATGAGCCCGAAGAGGCCCAACTCCTTGAGGCCGTCGACGATTTTCTGGGGGTACTCGTCACGGTGTTCGAGCTCCGTCGCGACCGGAATGATCTCCTTGTCGACGAACTCCCTGACGGTGGACAGGATCTCTCGCTGGATGTCGGTGAGACCTGCGGTCTGCGCGAGTCGGCTCATCGCTACTTCTCCTGGCTCTTGAGCTCCGGGCGGCCGGGCTGCTCGCCGCCGCGCTCCTTGATGTACGTCTCGGTGGGGACCATCACCTTGCGGCGGAACACGCAGACCAGCGTGCCGTCCTGCTTGTAGCCCTTGGTCTCCACATAGACGATCCCGCGGTCCGACTTGGACTTCGACGGAGTCTTGTCCAGGACCGTGGTCTCGCCGTAGATCGTGTCGCCGTGGAAGGTCGGCGCCACGTGCTTGAGCGACTCGACCTCCAGGTTGGCGATCGCCTTGCCCGAGACGTCCGGCACGGACATGCCCAGAAGCAGCGAGTAGATGTAGTTCCCCACGACGACGTTCTTCCCGAAGTCGGTCGTCTTCTCCGCATAGTTGCTGTCCATGTGGAGGGGGTGGTGGTTCATCGTCAGGAGGCAGAAGAGGTGGTCGTCGTACTCGGTGACCGTCTTTCCCGGCCAGTGCTTGTAGACGTCCCCGACGGTGAACTCTTCGTAGGTGCGGCCGAACTGCATGTCAGGCCCCCGGGATCTCGAACTTGGAGGTACGGGTCATGCCCGCGGCGCGCCCCTTGCCCGAGATGACGAGCGCCATCTTGCGGCTCGCCTCGTCGATCATCTCGTCGCCGAGCATCGCGGAGCCCTTCTTGCCGCCCGCCTCGGAGGTGCAGTAGTCGTAGGCGTCCAGGATCAGCTCGGCGTGGTCGAAGTCCTCCTGGGAGGGCGAGAAGACCTCGTTGGCGGCGTCGACCTGGCCGGGGTGCAGGACCCACTTGCCGTCGAAGCCGAGCGCGGCGGCGCGGTTCGCGACCTCGCGGTAGCCGTCGACGTTCTTGATCTGGAGGTAGGGGCCGTCGATCGCCTGGAGGTTGTTGGCGCGCGCCGCCATCAGGATCTTCATCAGGATGAAGTGGTAGGCGTCCGCCGGGTAACCGGGCGGCTGTTCGCCGACGACCAGGGACTTCATGTTGATCGATGCCATGAAGTCGGCCGGACCGAAGATGATCGTCTCGACGCGCGGGGAAGCCTGCGCGATCGCGTTGACGTTGTTCAGGCCCTGCGCGTTCTCGATCTGCGCCTCGATGCCGATCTTGCCGACCTCGAAGCCCATCGTCTTCTCGATCTGCGTGAGCAGGAAGTCGAGCGCGACGACCTGGTCGGCGCTCTGCACCTTCGGCAGCATGATGCAGTCGAGGTTCTGGCCCGCGCCCTCGACGACCGTGACGACGTCGCGGTACGTCCACTCGGTCGTCCAGTCGTTGACGCGCACCACCCGCGTCTTGCCCGTCCAGTCGCCCTCGTTGAGGAACTTGACGATGGTGTGCCGGGCCTCCGGCTTGGCGAGCGGCGCGCAGGCGTCCTCCAGGTCGAGGAAGACCTGGTCGGCGGGGAGGCCCTGGGCCTTCTCCAGGAAGCGCGGGTTCGAGCCCGGCACCGCCAGACACGAGCGGCGAGGGCGGAGACGGTTGATGGGCGCGGTCATGCGGGGACCTCCAGAGGGTCGAGCTTGTTCGCTTTCCGGATCTCGTCGACGATACGGCCGATGATCTCGGTGATGCCGAAGTCCTTGGGCGTGAACACGGCGGCCACGCCCGCCGCCTTCAGGTCCTCGGCGTCGCTGTTGGGGATGATGCCGCCCGCGATGACGGGGATGTCGGGCGCGCCCGCGTCGCGCAGGCGCACGAGCACGTCCGGCACGAGCTGTGCGTGCGAACCGGAGAGGATCGAGAGGCCCACCGCGTGCACGTCCTCCGCGAGCGCGGCGGCGACGATCTCCTCGGGCGTGAGCCTGATGCCCTGGTAGACCACCTCGAAGCCGGCGTCACGGGCGCGCACCGCGATCTGCTCGGCCCCGTTGGAGTGCCCGTCGAGGCCCGGCTTGCCGACCAGGAAGCGGAGCTTGCCGGTGCCGAGGTCGGCGGCGGTCTTGGCGACCTTGTCGCGGACGATGGCGAGCGGCGTGCCCGCCTCCGCGGTGACGGCCACCGGAGCGCTGGAGACGCCCGTGGGCGCCCGGAACTCCCCGAAGACCTCCCGCAGGGCGCCGGACCATTCCCCGGTCGTCACACCGGCGCGTGCGCACTCCAGGGTGGCTTCCATGAGGTTGGCCGTCCCTGCGGCGGCTTCCTTGAGCTTCTCCAGGGCCTTGCAGGGGCGCGGGTGGTTGAACGGCGGCTGGTAGCGGGTGTCGCGCCAGCGCCCCAGGGCGGTCACGACGCGGTTCTCGACGGCCGGGTCGACCGTCATGATCGCGGTGTCCAGGTCCGCGGTGAGCGGGTTCGGCTCGGTCGACTCATACGCGTTGACGCCGACGATCTTCTCCTCGCCCGACTCGATGCGCGCCCTGCGCTCGGCGTGCGAGGAGACCAGCTGCGACTTCAGGTAGCCGGACTCGACGGCGGCCATCGCGCCGCCCATCTGCTCGATGCGGTCGATCTCGGCGAGCGACTCCTCGACGAGGGACTCCACCTTGGCCTCGATGACGTGCGAGCCCTCGAAGATGTCCTCGTACTCCAGGAGATCGCTCTCCAGGGCGAGCACCTGCTGGATGCGAAGGGACCACTGCTGGTCCCACGGCCGGGGCAGGCCCAGGGCCTCGTTCCAGGCCGGAAGCTGCACGGCACGCGCGCGTGCGTCCTTGGAGAGCGTGACGGCCAGCATCTCCAGGACGATGCGCTGGACGTTGTTCTCGGGCTGCGCCTCGGTCAGGCCGAGGGAGTTGACCTGCACGCCGTAGCGGAACCGGCGCTGCTTGGGGTTGGTGATGCCGTACCGCTCGCGCGTTATCCGGTCCCAGATGCGGCCGAACGCCCGCATCTTGCACATCTCCTCGACGAAGCGGACGCCCGCGTTCACGAAGAAGGAGATACGGGCGACGACGTCACCGAACTTCTCTTCCGGCACCTGCCCGGAGTCGCGCACGGCGTCGAGGACGGCGACGGCGGTGGACATGGCGTACGCGATCTCCTGCACCGGAGTGGCCCCGGCCTCCTGCAGGTGGTAGCTGCAGATGTTGATCGGGTTCCACTTGGGGATCTTCGCCACCGTGTACGTGATCATGTCGGTGGTGAGGCGGAGGGAGGGCACCGGCGGGAAGACGTGCGTCCCGCGCGAGAGGTACTCCTTGACGATGTCGTTCTGTGTCGTCCCCTGGAGCTGCGTGATGTCCACGCCCTGCTCCTCCGCGACCACCTGATAGAGCGCCAGGAGCCACATGGCCGTGGCATTGATCGTCATCGAGGTGTTCATCTGGTCCAGGGGGATGTCCTGGAACAGGCGCCGCATGTCGCCGACGTGCGAGACGGGGACGCCGACCCTGCCGACCTCGCCGCGGGCGAGGATGTGGTCAGGGTCGTAGCCGGTCTGCGTGGGCAGGTCGAACGCGACCGAGAGGCCCGTCTGACCCTTGGCGAGGTTGCGCCGGTACAGCTCGTTGGACGCCTCGGCCGTGGAGTGACCGGCGTACGTCCGCATGAGCCACGGCCGGTCCTTCTGACGCTCTGTCATGTGCGAACCCTCGACCCTCAGACGTTACGGAAGCGGTTGATCGCGTCGATGTGCTTGGCCCGCATCTCCGGGTCGCGCACGCCAAGGCCCTCCTGGGGCGCGAGGGCGAGGACGCCGACCTTGCCCTGGTGGACGTTGCGGTGCACGTCGTGGGCGGCCTGGCCGGTGTCTTCGAGGGAGTAGACCCGGGAGAGTGTGGGGTGGATCTTGCCCTTGGCGATGAGGCGGTTGGCTTCCCACGCCTCGCGGTAGTTGGCGAAGTGCGAGCCCACGATCTTCTTCAGGGACATCCACAGGTAGCGGTTGTCGTACTCGTGGGTGTACCCCGAGGTCGACGCGCAGGTGACGATCGTGCCGCCCTTGCGCGTGACGTAGACCGAGGCGCCGAAGGTCTCGCGGCCCGGGTGCTCGAAGACGATGTCCACGTCCTCGCCGCCGGTCAGCTCGCGGATGCGCTTGCCGAAGCGCTTCCACTCCTTGGGGTCCTGGTTGTGCTCGTCCTTCCAGAACTTGTAGCCCTCCGCGTTGCGGTCGATGATCGCGTCGGCGCCCATCGCGCGGCAGATGTCCGCCTTCTGGTCGTTGGAGACGACACAGATGGGGTTGGCGCCGCCGGCCAGGGCGAACTGGGTGGCGTAGGAGCCGAGGCCGCCGCTCGCGCCCCAGATCAGGACGTTGTCGCCCTGCTTCATCCCGGCGCCGTTGCGGGAGACCAGCTGGCGGTACGCGGTGGAGTTCACCAGGCCCGGCGACGCGGCCTCTTCCCAGCTCAGGTGGTCCGGCTTGGGCATGAGCTGGTTGGACTTGACCAGGGCGATCTCGGCGAGTCCGCCGAAGTTCGTCTCGAAGCCCCAGATGCGCTGCTCCGGGTCGAGCATCGTGTCGTTGTGGCCGTCGCTGGACTCGAGCTCGACCGACAGACAGTGCGCGACGACCTCGTCGCCCGGGTTCCAGGCGTTCACGCCGGGTCCGGTGCGCAGGACGACGCCCGCGAGGTCGGAGCCGATGACGTGGTAAGGCAGGTCGTGGCGCTTGGTGAGCTCGCTCAGGCGGCCGTAGCGCTCAAGGAAGCTGAAGGTGGAGACCGGCTCGAAGATCGAGGTCCACACGGAGTTGTAGTTGACCGAGGAGGCCATCACGGCCACCAGGGCCTCGCCCGGGCCGAGTTCGGGCACCGGAACGTTGTCCAGGTGCAGCGACTTGCGGGGGTCCTTGTCGCGGGTCTCGAGCCCGGCGAACATCTCCGCCTCGTCCTTGTGCACGGTGATCGCGCGGTACGAGTCGGGCAGGGGGAGAGCGGCGAAGTCGGCGGACGAGGTGTCCGGCGACTGGATCGCGTCCAGGATTTCCTTCACGGTGATGCCTCCGGCGAAGTACGGGCCCCCTCTGAGGGGAACACGCTCTTGAGGGTTACGTCGGGTGCTGCTGGTGCTTGTGAGGGGATGCCGTCGGTTCGGCGAAGGGTGTGGCTCGGCAGCGCTTGGTGTGGCGCGGGAGGTTGCCTGTGACGCAGGCGTCCGGGCACACGAGCCGTGGCTTGTGGGGACAGCCGGCGTACGGAAGTTCTCTGCACGCCGGCCGCCCGGACAACATCAACGTATGACACCGCGTGCCAGGGGGCAAGACACTGAGTGCCATCAATTTTTGATGGATGATCGATCAGTGCAGGTCAGAGGGTGTGACGGCACGGCAGAGGGGGCGCTACCGGTGGGTAGCGCCCCCTCAAAAGCCCAGGAGAAAAAGGAGGAAAACCGGATCTATGACTCCCGCAGAGCCTTCTCGATCGTCCGCATGATCTCGTCCAGCGGTGCGTCCGTCCGTGCCACGGTGACCAGAACATCGCCCCCGGTGCTCACCGAGGCCGCCGGAGCGGTGGTGGTGTCACGACCCGCCCCGATGCCCGAACCGAACGTCCTGCGGACGATGGCGAAGGCATGGTCCAGTTGGGTCTCCACGTCGCCCTGGCCGCCCGCACGCAGCCACCGGCGAAGGACGTGGTTGTGCGCCGTCACCACCGCCGACGCCGCCACCTCCGCGAGCAGCGGGTCGTCGTTGCCGTCGTGGTGGGCCTGCTCGTCGAAGTGGCCCAGGAGATAGCGCGTGAAGAGCCGTTCGTAGCGGGCCACCGAGGCGATCTCCCGCTCGCGCAGCGTGGGCACCTCGCGCGTCAGGCGGTACCGCTCGACGGACACCGCGGGCGACGCCGCGTACATCTTCATGACTTCCTTGATGCCCCGGCACACCGTGTCGAGCGGGTGCTCGTGCGGCGGAGCCGCGTTGAGCACCGACTCGGCACGGGTCAACGTGTCGTCGTGGTCCGGGAAGATCGCCTCTTCCTTGGAGCGGAAGTGCCGGAAGAAGGTCCGGCGCGCGACCCCGGCCTGTGCGGCGATCTCGTCGACCGTCGTCGCCTCGTACCCCTTGGATGCGAAGAGCTCCATCGCCGCCGCCGCCAGCTCCCGGCGCATCTTGAGCCGTTGGGCGGCGGCGCGGCTGCCGGCCGCGCTCTCGGGAGCGTCGGGCGTAGCGGGCGTACGTGAGGACTTGGCGGCCTTGGGCATGACCCGAACGTACTGCATATGCGCAGCCGATTGCTCCTGCGGGACGGGGCCGCCCGACGGTTCGAGCAG
The DNA here is from genome assembly GCF_042795295.1 of Streptomyces sp. NPDC056486. Taxonomy (NCBI): domain Bacteria; kingdom Bacillati; phylum Actinomycetota; class Actinomycetes; order Kitasatosporales; family Streptomycetaceae; genus Streptomyces; species Streptomyces sp. NPDC056486. The sequence goes on along the minus strand of NZ_JBHTSF010000031.1, from coordinate 67,002 downwards.
CCCGCCCCAGTCCGTGCGCGGTCTTTCCTCAGGCGCGCCCCCATCCGTTTCCGGCCTAGCGCCGGGCATATTCGCGGAAGCCGCGGCCGGTCTTGCGGCCGAGGCAGCCCGCGGCCACCAGGTGTTCGAGCAGGGGAGCGGGGGCCAGGCCCGGGTCGCGGAACTCTCGGTGCAGGACCTTCTCGATGGCGAGCGAGACATCCAGGCCGACGACGTCCAGGAGCTCGAAGGGGCCCATGGGGTAGCCGCCGCCGAGCTTCATCGCGGCGTCGATGTCGTCGAGCGTCGCGTAGTGCTCCTGGACCATCTTGATCGCGTTGTTGAGGTAGGGGAAAAGGAGCGCGTTCACGATGAAGCCCGCGCGGTCGCCGCAGTCCACCGGGTGCTTCTTGATGGTCGTGCAGACCTGGCGGACCGTCGCGTGCACGTCGTCGTCCGTGAGGACCGTGCGGACCACCTCGACCAGCTTCATCGCCGGTGCCGGGTTGAAGAAGTGCATGCCGATCACGTCGCCGGGGCGCGAGGTGGCGCGGGCGCAGGCGACGACCGGCAGCGACGAGGTGGTGGTCGCCAGGATCGCGCCCGGCTTGCACACCTTGTCGAACGCCGCGAACAGCTGGCGCTTGATCTCCAGGTCCTCGGCGACCGCCTCGACCGCCAGATCGACGTCGGCGAACGCGTCGTACGTACCCGCCGGAGTGATCCGGTCCAGCGTCTTGGCCGCGGTGTCCGCCGTCATACGGCCCTTGTCGACGGAGCGCGAAAGCGACTTGCCGATACGGGACTTGGCCTTCTGCGCCTTCTCCTCGCTGCGCGCGGCGAGCACCACGTCGTAGCCGGCCTTGGCGAAGACCTCGGCGATGCCGGACGCCATGGTGCCGGATCCCGCGACGCCGACCGAGCGTATGGTGCGCCCGCCGGTCTGCCGGCCGTCCTCCGGCGGGGTCAGCGCGTCGCGCACGACGACCGCACTGCCCGGCTCCTCGTACGAATAGAACCCGCGCCCCGTCTTGCGGCCGGTCAGGCCCGCCTCGCTGAGCTGCTTCAGGATCGGCGCGGGCGCGTGCAGACGGTCGTGCGACTCGGAGTACATCGCGTCCAGGACGGTGCGGGCGGTGTCCACGCCGATCAGGTCGAGCAGGGCGAGGGGGCCCATCGGCAGACCGCAGCCAAGACGCATCGCGGCGTCGATGTCCTCGCGGGACGCGTACTTCGCCTCGTACATCGCCGCTGCCTGGTTGAGGTAGCCGAAGAGCAGGCCGTCGGCGACGAATCCGGGCCGGTCGCCGACCGCGACGGGCTCTTTGCCGAGCGCGTACGCGAGGTCGGTGACGGACGCGACGGCCGCGGGCGCGGTCAGCACGGAGGAGACCACCTCGACCAGCTTCATCGCCGGCGCCGGGTTGAAGAAGTGCAGGCCGAGCACCCGCTCGGGGCGCTGCGACTCGGCGGCGAGGCGGGTCACGGACAGCGCGTTCGTGCCGGTCGCGATGATCGTCTCGGGGCGCACGACGCCGTCGAGCTCGCGGATGAGCTGCTGCTTGATCTCGTACGACTCCGGGGCGACCTCGATCACCAGGTCGGCGTCGGCCGTGGCCTGGAGGTCGGTGAAGGTGCGGATACGGGCGAGGGCGTCCCGCCGCTCGTCCTCGGTGAGCTGCTCGCGGCGCACGGCACGCGCGGTCGACGACTCGATGGCGGCCACCGCCTGGGCGCCCGCGGCCTCGCTGATGTCGATGCCGATGACCTCGCGTCCGGCGCGGGCCAGGACCTCGGCGATGCCGGTGCCCATTGTGCCGAGACCGATCACGGCGACGGTGTTCAAGGGAGTGTCCATGCGTGGACTCCAGGAAGTGAGTGACGACTGAGGGGCGCACGCGGAGCGCGGCAACGGCGGCGCCGCGTACGGAAGATGAGCTGCTGCGTGTCGTGACCGGGCGGCGAAGGGCGCACGCCCGTGAGGAGTCGACCGGCTCTGTCCCGAAGCCGCGTCGTACTGGATGGAGCTGCGGTACTCGAAGTACCGAACCGACAGACACATGCACTCACGACGGCTGCGTCACCAGGCCGCCATGAGGAGGAAACTGCTTAACGAGGAGTGTGCCCCGCTCACATGAGATTAACCGGCGAGTAACGAGCGCGCCAGTCCTCAGGGTTTGTGATCTGCATCGCGGATAGGCTCCCGTCATGGACGTGGAGTTGCGCACGGTGACGGAACGCTTACGCCGCGAGGCGGGGGTCTCGGAGAGTTACGAGAGGCTGGTCGCGACCGGCGATGTGGAGGAACTCGCGGAGGCGCTCGTAGGGGCGGGCCAGCCGCTGTGGGCGCGAGAGCTGGCGGCGGTCCGGCTCGGCATGGCCGGGGACCGCCGGGCCTTCGAGTCCTTGGTGCTGCTCCTCAACCACCGGGACCCCTCACGATGCGCCGCAGCGGCGTACGCCCTGGCCAGGCTGCGTGACCCGCGTACGGCGCGGGCGGCAGCAGCCCTGGCCACCAATGAGCTGCGCATCGCCTACGCCTTGTACCCGGTGCGTCTGCTCACGGAGCTGCGTGCCCCGGAGTCGGCGCCCGCCCTCATCACCACCTTGGGGCGCAGGCTCGCCCCCGCTGATCCGTACGGGAAGATCGCGCTGGCGTGCGTCGAGGGCCTTGGGGCGCTCGGGGATCCGCGGGCCAGGCCCGTGCTGACGCAGGCGTGCGGCTTTCCGCGGCTCGCGGCGGCGGCGTCCGCGGCCCTGGCCCGTCTGCCGGGATAGCTGTTCGGGCGGGGGCTACAGGACGGCGTACGCCTCGATCTCCATCATGAACTGCGGCGAGACAAGACCGGCGACCTGCACGGCTGAGGACGCCGGGAGTCGCGCCGGGTCCATGTGGACGTCCCGTGCGGCCCGGATCGCCGGCATGTGCGCCATGTCCGTGACGTAGTACGTCAGTTTCACGATGTCGCCGAAGCCGCCGCCCGCGGCAAGGAGGCAGCGCCGCAGATTGTCGAAGACCTGCCGCGCCTGGGCGGCCGGATCGCCCTCGCCGACCAACTCCCCGTCCTGGTCGAGGGGGAGCTGCCCGGATATCGCGACGAAGCGTCCTGTGCCCATGACGACGTGCGTGTACGCGGTGGCGGGGAAGACGCCGTCGGGGGCGTTGATGTGGGTCAGTCGGTTCATGAGTCCATGGTCCATCCTGGGTCAGAGCAGGGTGAGTTGGGTGCCGCCGGGTGAGGCGGGTGCGGGCTCGGTCTCCTGGGGTGTGCGGATACGGCGGGCGGCGGTCGCGCGCGTGGGTCCGATGCCGAATTCCTCGGCGAGATCGTGCACTTGGCGGGTGATCCGGCGCTGGTACCACTTGGGTGCGTAGGCGCCTTCCGCGTACAGCCGCTCGTAGCGCCGTACGAGATACGGATGGTGCTGCTCAAGCCATGTCATGAACCACTCGCGCGCTCCGGGCCGCAGGTGCAGCACGAGCGGCGTCACGGAGGTGGCCCCCGAGGCGGCGGTGGCCCGCACGGTCGCCCGCAGCTGTTCGGGCCTGTCCCCGAGGAACGGGATCACGGGCGCCATGAGCACCCCGCACCCGATGCCGTGCTCGGTCAGCGTCCGTACGACGTCGAGCCGCCGCTCAGGGGCGGGCGTGCCCGGCTCGACGGTGCGCCACAGCTCCTGGTCGACGAAGCCGACGGACACGGAGATCCCGACATCGGTGACGGCGGCGGCCTGCCGCAGCAGATCGAGGTCGCGCAGGATCAGCGTGCCCTTCGTGAGGATGGAGAAGGGATTGGCGTGATCGCGCAGGGCGGCGATGATCCCGGGCATGAGCCCGTACCGCCCCTCGGCCCGCTGGTAGCAGTCGACATTCGTGCCCATCGCGATGTGCTCGCCGTGCCAGCGGGGCGAGGCGAGCTGGCGGCGCAGCAGATCGGGAGCGTTGACCTTGACCACGATCTGGCTGTCGAAACCGATCCCCGTGTCGAGGTCCAGATAGCTGTGCGTCTTGCGCGCGAAGCAGTAGACGCACGCGTGTGAGCAGCCCCGATAGGGGTTGACCGTCCACTCGAAGGGCATCCGGGACGCCCCCGGCACCCGGTTCACGATCGTTCTGGCCCGGATCTCGTGGAACGTTATTCCAGCGAATTCAGGCGTGTTGAAGGTCCTCGTGGTGACCGCGTCCGCGCCGAACAGCGCGGCATCCGCGGCACCCCGTGACGGGCCGTCGGTGAGGTTCTCCCAACGCATGTGACGCCTCCTCGGTAGCACTGACCACAGAATAGAACACATGTTCCCTTGATCGTGCGACCCGATACCTCGGAGACCCGGGGCGACCCCGGGGCGACCTTGAGGTGACCCCGATTTGGGAGCCCGGTACGCAGGGTGGTTGGCTCTGCGTGAACCACCCCCCGAGTAACCGAGTGCTGGAGGAAGTGCCATGGCGCAGGTCGAGGCGACCACGGAGCGGATCATCGCGGCGCGGCCGGAGGACGTCTTCGACGCACTCGCCGACTACGCGGACACGCGCCCGAAGATCCTGTCGGAGCACTTCAGTGAGTTCGAGGTGCGTGAGGGCGGCGACGGCGACGGGACTCTCGTCCACTGGAAGCTCCAGGCGACCAGCAAGCGGATCCGGGACTGCCTCCTGGAGGTCACCGAGCCGACCGACGGGCAGCTCGTCGAGAAGGACCGCAACTCCTCCATGGTCACCACCTGGACCGTGACCCCGGCGGGCGAGGGCAAGGCGCGCGTGGTCGTCTCCAGCGTGTGGAACGGCGCGGGCGGCATCGGCGGCTTCTTCGAGAAGACCTTCGCCCCCAAGGGGCTCGGGCGGATCTACGACGAGGTGCTCGGCAAGCTCGCCGCCCACGTCGAGAAGTAGTCCGGCGTCCGACCGACCTCAACTCCGGTGGTCCATCGGGGTTGTTGTCACGCTCACCGTTTCGAGTGGTTTTCTGTTCGAGCCACTTGTACGCCGTAGGGCTCCCACCGGCACTTACGTCTGCCGGACCCTTATAAGGGCGACTCGTCGCGCTTGCTCCTAGTTATCGCGTAATGCGAGAAATGTGCGGCGCAGGCGCGACGAGGGGAGCAGGACGTGGGTGGCACGACGCTGGTGAAGGGCGCCGGACGGGAGGTCCCGGCGGCCGCCGTGGCGTCCGAGGACCCTCAGGAGGCGCCACCGCCCCAGGAACATGTGTCGGCGACGGAAGGGCTCAGCCCGGCCCGCGTCCGCATGGTCTTCGTCGGGCTCATGCTCGCCCTGCTGCTCGCCGCCCTCGAGCAGATGATCGTCGCCACCGCGCTCCCGAAGATCGTCGGTGAGCTGCACGGCCTGGACAGGATGTCCTGGGCGATCACCGCCTATCTCCTCACGTCCACGATCGGGCTGCCCATCTACGGCAAGCTCGGGGACCTCTTCGGACGCAAGGGCGTCTTCCAGTTCGCGATTCTCATCTTCATCATCGGCTCCGCGCTTGCCGGTTGGTCGCGGACGATGGACCAGCTCATCGCCTTCCGCGCCATCCAGGGCATCGGCGCGGGCGGCCTCATGATCGGCGTACAGGCGATCATCGCGGACATCGTGCCGCCCCGGGAGCGCGGCCGCTACATGGGCCTCATCGGCGCCGCTTTCGGCCTCGCTTCGGTTGCGGGACCACTGCTCGGCGGGTTCTTCACCGACCATGTCACCTGGCGCTGGTGCTTCTACTTCAACGTGCCCTTCGGGCTCGTGACCCTCGCCGTCGTCAGCTTCGTGCTGAAGCTTCCCAAGCGCACGGGGAAGGCCCGACTCGACGTGCTCGGCGCGCTGTTGCTCGCCTCTGCCTCCACCTGCCTCGTGCTCCTGACCAGTTGGGGCGGCACCGAGTACGAGTGGGGCTCGCGCGTCATCCTGGGGCTCGCGGCCGGGGCCTTCGCCTCGGTCGTGCTCTTCGCCGTCGCCGAACGCTTCGCCGCAGAACCGATCATCCCGCTGCGCCTGTTCCGCGATTCGGTCTTCAACATCACCGGCCTGGTGGGCATGGTCGTCGGCGTCGCCCTCTTCGGCGCGGCCAGTTATCTGCCGACCTTCCTGCAGATGGTCGACGGCGCGAGCGCCACCGAGTCCGGACTGCTCATGCTGCCGATGATGGGCGGCGTCGTCGGCGCCTCGATCCTCTCCGGACAGCTCATCAGCCACACCGGGCGCTACAAGATCTACCCGGTCATCGGCGGCATCCTCTCCGTCATCGGCATGTGGCTGCTCTCGCGGCTCGAAGTCGACACGCCCCGGCTGCACTACAGCATCTGGATGGCCGTACTGGGCGCGGGAGTCGGCCTCGTCATGCCGGTGCTCATCCTCGCCGTGCAGAACGCGGTACGCCCCGCCGACCTCGGCACGGCCACCAGCGCCAACAACTACTTCCGGCAGATCGGCGGCAGCGTCGGCGCCGCGATCTTCGGCACACTCTTCGCCGACCGCCTCGCGGACTCGCTCGCCGACCGCGTCCCGGCGGGCGCGGGCCTCGCGGACCCCGAGGCCATCACCCCGCAACTCGTCCACGCGATGCCCGCCCCGCTGCGCGACGGCTACATCCAGGCGTACGCCGACGCGATGCCGCGGATCTTCCTCTACCTGGTGCCGGTGCTCGTCCTCGGCATGCTGATCACCTTCTTCCTCAAGGAGACCCCCCTGTTGTCCAGCGCAGCAGCGTCCCAGGACGCCTCCACCGCCCCCGCGGCAGAGCCCGCGCCCGTTCCGCAGGCCCGTACCTCGTACGCCGCAGGAGTGCCCGTCTGCGGCACCGTGCAGCACCCGGACGGCACCGTGGTGCCCCGCGCCGCCCTGACCCTCATCGATGTCGGTGGACAGCAGATCGGCCGTGGCGCGAGCGGCGACGACGGGCGGTACGCGCTCTCCACGCCGGGCTCGGGATCGTTCGTCCTGATCGCGGCAGCGGGCGGCCACCAGCCGCAGGCGGTCACCGTGACCGTCGGAGAGCGCCCCGTGGAGCTCGACGTGGTGCTCGGCGGCGCGGGGCGCCTGGCCGGCAGCGTGGTCACCGCAGACGGGACCCCGGTCAGGGACGCCGCGGTGACCCTGACCGACGTACGCGGAGAGGTCGTCGCCAGTACGCGCAGCGGGCGCGAAGGCGGCTATGTCATCACGGAGTTGGTGGCCGGCGAGTACACCCTCGCCGCCAGCGCCCCCGCCTTCCGCCCCGCGGCCATGCCCGTCACCGTGCAGGCCTCCCGCGAGACCCGCCAGGACGTCGAGCTCGCGGGCGGCGCTGTCCTGCGCGGGACCGTGCGGGCCAGCGCAGGACGGCCCGTCGAGGACGCGCGCGTGACGCTGCTCGACGCGGCGGGCAATGTCGTGGACACCCTCACGACCAGGGAGGACGGCACGTTCCGGTTCATCGATCTGTCGTCCGGTGAGTACACCGTCATCGCCGCGGGCTACCCGCCGGTGGCCACCGTGCTCCAAGTCGCGGGCGGCGGGCGTACGGAGCGGGATCTCCAGCTGGGACACGAGGACTAGCGAGTACCCGGCAGGGGCTGGCGAGGCGGCGCAAAATACCCGCCGGAGGCGCCCCCGCGCCGCACAATTCCCCTATTGCACCGCACGGCATCTGCGGCGGTCGTACGGTGGTTGGGGCGGCGCGGGCCTTCGCGGTGCCGCCGGAAGGAGCGTTGGCCATGGAACCTGGCATCCCGGACGGGCCGGTGGCGCAGCCTGCCATGGCCGGCCGGATCCCGCTCGCCGTGGTCGTCATCGACGGGGCGGGCGCCGTCTCGCACTGGAGCGCCGGCGCGCGCAAGCTGTTCGGGTACTCCAGGGAGGAAGCCGTCGGCAGCCCGGCGGGCGACCTGCTTCCGGTTTCTGGCGCGATACCGGAGGGACACGCGAACTACGGTGTGTACGACGGCCTGGGCCCCGACCTGGAGACCTCCCTCGACGGACGCATCTCGTACCCCGCGGCAGGGCGCGCGCGGCTCTCCGTGCCCGACGTGCTCTCCGCGCCCGGCGGCGAACACCACCGCGTGGACGTCCTGTGGTGGGCGTATCCGCTCGTAGGACCCGGCCCCGAGCGGCTGCTCGTGCTCGCGGCGGACGCCGACCGGCTTGCCGACGAGGAAGGCCGTGAGCCGGGCCAAGTGGAGCGCATAGCACCGGGGTTCGCCCTGCACACGGACTTCCCCGGAGCGGACGACCTGGCCCGCCGCCTTCCCGAGATCCTGCCGAGCATGAGCGTGGGCGAGAGCTCCCGCATCGTGGCGCAGATCCTTGAACTGGGCTATCCCGTCCTGGAGTTCAGCAAGCAGGACCGTGTGCCCGTCACCCCGGACTGGGGCGTGCCGCGGCGCGCCGAGCGCAAGGCGCGCAGGCTGCGCAGCCTGCGGGCGGCCGCCGACGGGATTTCCCCGGAGCCCGGTACGCCCGACGAGAGCGAGGACCTCGAGTACGCGGCGGTGCGCGAGCGCCTGGAGTTCCTCAACGAGGTCAGCGGGCGCATCGGCTCCTCGCTCGATCTCTCGCGGACGATCATCGAGGTCAGCCGGGCGGTAGTGCCGCGGTTCACGGACGTCGCGGGCACGTACCTGCGCGAGCAGGTCGTCGCGGGCGAGGGCTTCCCCGAGGGGCCGCCGGACGAGAGGACGATGTGGCACCGGGTGGCCGTGGAGCACACGGACGAGCCAGGACGCTGGGACGATGTCGTGCCCGTCGGCGAATCCATGCCGTTCCCCTCGCACACACCGTTCTTCCAGTGCATGACCTCCGGCGATCCGGTCCTCGTGCCGCGCATCACCGAGGAGATGGGCAACGCGATCGCCTCGCAGTTCGAGAAGCGCGACATCCGCCCGCTCATCAATCACCGCTCGATGCTCGTCGTACCGCTGAAGGCCCGCAATGTGGTGCTCGGATTCATGATCCTGCTGCGCCACAGGGAGCGGCCCGTCTTCAACGACATGGACCGCGTCACCGGAGCCGAACTGGCCGCCCGCGCGGGCCTCGTGCTCGACAACGCCCGCATGTACACCTACCAGGAGAGCGTCGCCGACACCCTCCAGGACAGCATGCTGCCGCACATCGAACCGCGCATGACCGGCTGCGACATCGCCACCCGCTATCTGCCGGGCACGCTCCTGGGCCGGGTCGGCGGCGACTGGTTCGACTCCGTGAAGCTGCCCGGGTCGCGTACGGCGCTCGTCGTCGGCGACGTGATGGGCCACGGCCTCAACTCAGCGGCGATGATGGGCCAGTTGCGTACGGCCGTGCAGACCATGGCCGCCCTCGACCTGCCGCCCGCTCAGCTCCTGCGCAACCTCGACGACCTGGCGCAGCGGCTCGGCGAGCACTATCTCGCGACGTGCTTGTACGCGGTCTACGACCCCATCGCCGGGGAGCTGCACCTCGCCAACGCGGGACACATCCCGCCCGTCCTCGTCCGCGCGGAAGACGGTCGCAGCGAGCTCCTGGAGCTGCCGACGGGGGCGCCCATCGGTGTCGGAGGTGTGCCCTTCGAGGAGGTCACCTTCCGCGTGGCGCCCGGCGACCGGCTCCTGATGTGCACCGACGGTCTCGTCGAGGTGCGCGGCGAGGACATCGGCGTCGGCCTCGCGACCCTCACCGAGTCCGCGGCCCACCCGGCGGCCTCCATGGACGACGCCTGCGACACCATCATCCGGGCGCTCAACACGCGCGGCGGACGCAAGGACGACGTGGCCCTTCTGATGGCACGCCTGAACGGCGTCGCGGACGAGGACGTCGCGAGCTGGCGGCTCGCACTGGACCCGAGCGAGGTGAGCAGGGCGCGCGATCTGGTCCGCGGCCAGCTGCGCACCTGGTCGCGCGATGCCCTGTCCGAGACCGCGGAGCTCCTGGTCAGCGAGCTTGTCACCAATGCCGTACGGCACTCGCGAGGGCGCCGCGTCGAACTCCGCCTCGTCCGCTCCGGGGCCACGCTGATCTGCGAGGTCGAGGACGACGACCACACCCTGCCCACGCTGCTGAGCGCGGGCCCCGGCGACGAGTTCGGGCGCGGACTGCGGATCGTCAGTGTGCTCGCCAAGGAGTGGGGGACCAGCCGTACCTCCTCCGGCAAGACCGTGTGGTTCGAGCTGGTGCCGCCTCGTCGGGGCCCGTAGGGGAGGGCTTTGACGGGTCCTCAGGGGCGCGCGCCGGGCGGGGGCACATCGAAGTCGCCGTGAATGCGTGCGCCGGTGACTTGTCCGTGCACCCTGGGCGCGGTAGACCGATCTTGCCGTCGGCTTCGGCGGTCGTCGTCGCATCCTGGGGAGCTGGGCATGAGCGTCACGAGTCGGTACAAGGAGGCCTGGGAAGGGTTCTGGCGGGAAGCCCCCGGCGAAGAGGGGGCCGTCTTCTGGGACGCCGAACCCGTGCTCACCGTCGGCATCCATCTCGCTCTCTTCGAACCGCACATCAGGGCCGCGGGGCTCCCCGTCGTGGATGTCGGCTGCGGCAACGGCACCCAGACCCGCTTCCTCGCCCACCGCTACCTGCGCGTCCTGGGCGTCGACCTGTCCGCCGCCGCCCTTGACCACGCACGGCGGGCCGACCCGGCGGAACAGGTCGAGTTCCGGCAGGTGGACGCCGCGGAGAGGGCCGAGGCCGAGCAACTGCACGCGGAACTCGGGGACGTGAACGTCTATATGCGCGGGGTGCTCCACCAGTGCGATCGCGCCGACCGTCAACCCCTCGTCGACGGCATCGCGGCACTGATCGGCGAGCGTGGCAGAGCGTTCGTCGTCGAGCTCGCCGAGGCCGCGGGGACGGTCCTGAGAGGCCTCGCCCAGAGCCCCGAGGGCCCGCCTCCGAAGCTGGCGCCGATCTTCGCGCACGGCATCGCACCGGGTGATGTCGCGGACGCCGCGGTGCCGGAGTACGTCGCTGCGGCGGGCCTCACGGTGCTCGCGGCGGGCGAACTCCCGCTCATCACGACCGAGTTCACCCCTGACGGAACGCGGATCGAACTGCCGTCGAAGTGGCTGGTGGTGGGCCGGACGCGGTGAGTGTCGGACACGGTGAGTGCCGGGCGCGGTGAGTGTCGGGCGCAGTGAATGCCGTGCGTCGTGCGTAGGGCGGCGTTTGCAGGTTCGCGTCAATCGTCCATAAGTTGACCCGATGGGTCTCTTCGACAAACTGACCGGCACCAGGCACCCCAGCAGCGGTGTCGCACCGCGTCCGGCCGAGGAGGTCAGGGCCGCGCTGCTCGGCCTCGGCGGGCAGGACGTGCCCTACCTCGTGCGTAACGGCACCCCGTCCGAGGGCGCCGACCTGGTGGCGGAGTGGCGGGTCCTGGAGCCCGCCTGGCGCACCTTCTTCGTCCGGACGCAGCTGGACAGGACCCTCAAGACCCGGATGCGTCTGGTGCCGGAGAGCCACGAGGTGCGCGCCCTCGACGAGCAGTGGCAGGTCTCGTGGGTCGGGGACACCCCCAGGCTTGCCAGGTCGCGTGAGTACTCCCGCGGGCAGACGACCGTGAAGTCCCGTCAGTGGACGTACGAGCGCGGGGCCGACGGCAAGCTGCACAAGAAGGAGACGTTCAGTTTCGACCCCGCGGAGATGAAAGACCCCTTGCGGGACGCGGTTCTCGATGCGGGGTGGGTGTGGCGGGGAGTGACGTTCAAGCTGTGATGTTCAAGTGGTGATGTTCAAGTGGTGACGGCCCCCGGCGCCACGCTCCGGGGATCTCCCCGCACCACGTCACGCGCCACCTCGCGGGCGGTCCTCGCGAACGTCTTGACCGCCCCCGTTCCGTGGCCGGCCCGCCACACCAGGCCGTACCCGACCGGCTCGGCGTCGGCGAAGGGGACGTACGTGACACCTGGCCGGGTGAAGTACGTCCCGGTGTGCGCGGGAGCGAGGAACGCGCCCCTGCCGCCCGCGACCAGCATCAGCGCCTCCTGCATGTTGGTCACCCCCGGACCGCGGCCGATCGGCCTGCCGGACGGGGTGCGCGAAGGGACGTGGTGCTCCAGCCAGTAGTCCGGCACCTCGCCGTCGATCGTCAGGAGCGGCACGTCGGCCAGGTCCTCGAGCGACACCGAGTCCCTCGCCGACAGCGGATGCGCCGACGCGATCGCGAGGACCCGCTCCTCGGCGAGCAGCTCCGGACCCCCGCCCAGGTCCTTCTCGCGCACCGGGAGCTCCGTGAGCTGCACGTCGAACTCGCCCTTGCGCAGCTGCCCGTACGGATCGCCGAGCGGCACCTCGCAGATCTCCACCGCGAGCCCCGGGTGGCTCACGCGCAGCGCCTCCGTCGCCCGCATCACGATCTCGCCGGCCAGCGGATTGGCGAAGCCGACGTGCAGCACGCTGTCGATGCCGCGCGCGGTGGCCGCCGCCCGTTCGACGGCGGCGTCGATGGCCCGGTGGTGCGGTTCCAGGTCGGCGCGGAGCTGGCGGCCGAGCGCGGTAAGGCCGACGCGGCGGCTCGTGCGGATGAACAGCGGGGCGCCGACCCGGCGTTCGGTGCGCTGGATCAGCTGGCTCACCCGGGCGCGGGACAGCCGCATGCGCTCGGCCGTCCGGCCGAAGTGCAGCTCCTCGGCCAGGAGCAGAAAGCACTCCAGTTCATCGCGTTCCATCGACGTCCCCCCAGGCAGCTCGGATCGGTAAGCGTGGTTGAACGAACGTTGCGATCTTCGCCGTTGTTCCGCCCCTTCGCCCTGATCGATGGTGATCGAGCCGGGAAATCCCCTGCGCCACAGGTCAATTGGCGGAGAACTGACGTGAGTACGCAGACAGAATCATCAGCCGGGGTGCCGAGCACCTCACCGGTGGTCTTCGAGCCCCGCGAGTGGGGCGTCCTGCTCGTCCTGTGCGGCGCGATCTTCCTCGAAGGCATCGATGTGGCCATGCTCAACGTGGCTCTGCCGTCCATCCGCGCCGATCTGGGCCTGTCCACCGGGTCCCTGCAGTGGGTCATGAGCGCCTACGTCCTCGGATACGGCGGCTTCATGCTGCTCGGCGGCCGAGCGGCCGATCTCTTCGGACGCCGCCAGATGTTCGTCCTCTGGCTCTCCGTCTTCCTGGTCTTCTCCGGGCTCGGCGGCTTCGCCACCGACGGCTGGATGCTGATCGTCGCCCGCTTCGTCACCGGCGTCGCCGCGGCCTTCATGACCCCCGCGGGCCTCTCCATCATCACCACGGGCTTCGCGGAGGGCCCGCGCCGCAACAAGGCACTGCTCTTCTACTCCGGCACCGCAGCGGGCGGCTTCTCGATCGGCCTGGTCGTCGGCGGGCTGCTCACCGCGCTCGGCTGGCGCTGGGTCTTCTTCGTGCCGGTGGTGCTCTCCGCCCTGATCCTCGTCGCCGCACTCGCCTTCGTCCCCACGTCACCGCGCCCCGACCGCACCGGGCAGAGCGTCGACCTGGTGGGTGCCCTCACGGTCACCGCCGCGATCGTGCTGCTCGTCCTCGGCGTGGAGCGCGCGTCGCACGCGAGCGCCGCCGCCACGACCGGCATCCTCGCCGCGGGCCTCGCCCTCATCGCCGTCTTCGTCGCCGTGGAGCGCCGCGCGACCACACCGCTCGTCCGCCTGGGGATCTTCCGCAGCGGCGCCCTGGTCCGCGCCAACCTCTCGGGGCTCTTCTTCGCGGGCGGCTTCTTCGGATTCCAGTTCCTTGTCGTCCTCTACCTGCAGGAACTGCGGGACTGGTCCACGCTCCAGACCAGCTTCGCGATGATCGTCATGGGCGTCGACGCGATTCTCTCGCCCACCCTCACCCCCAAGCTGGTCGAGCGCTTCGGCAACGCCCGGGTGATCTTCGGAGGGCTGCTGCTCGCCGCGCTCTCCTACGCCCTGTTCCTGCCGGTCGGCGCCGACTGGACGTACCTGGCGATGTTCCCGAGCCTGATCGTCCTCGGCCTCGGCTTCGCCCTCGCCTACGGGCCGCTCACCATCGTCGCCACCGAAGGCGTCAAGGAGGAGGAGCAGGGCCTGGCCGGGGGGCTGCTCTACACCGCTTTCCAGTTCGGTGCCGCGCTCGGCCTCTCCACGGTCACCGCGGTCAACGTATGGGCCACGACGTCGGGTTCACCCTCCGCCCTCCTCGACGGCTACCGCGCGGCCCTGTGGGTCCCGCTCGCCGCGGCCCTGCTCGCCGCGCTGATCAGCGCCTTCGGACTGCGCTCGCGGCCGGGCGCGGCGACGGCGTGAGGAACTGCGCTGTGACCCCGTGCCGATGCGCGGCACGGGGTCGTTGCCGCAGGTCAGTTCGCCCCGCCCTGGCCCGCGCTGCCGATCGGGCCGACCTTGACCGAGGAGACGGTGCTGTCGCTGGCGGGCAGGGTCTTGGCGCCCGGCCATTCGACGGTGACGGACTTGGTGTCGTCGGGCGGGGTCACCACGAGGCTCGTGACGGTGACGCCGGAGCCGCCCGTGTCGTTCAGCGGGTAGTTGACGCCGAAGGACACCGACTCGCCGTCCTTGAGGGTGCCCGGGGTGGCCTGCTCGCCGGTGCGCTTGGCGGACAGAGAGCCCTCCTTGGTCTTCAGGTCGACGCCCGCGTAGCCGGAGATCGCGCACTCCTTGCCGCTGCCGTTCGTCAGCGTCACCGCGACGGAGCCGTCAGGGTCGCCGTCGATGGTGCTGTCCTGCGCGGTGATGTCCAGGTCGTCGGCGCGGCACTTGCCGAGCTTGCTGTCCGCGTCGGCGCCGGCCCCGGCGGACGCGCTCTGCCCACCGGACGCCTGCCCGGCCGAGTCCTTCCCGGCGGAGTCCTCACCGCCGGAACCCTTGTCGGCGCCCTGCTCCGAGCCGCCCGAGCCCGAACCGCCGTTCGACGAGGACTCGCTGGAATCGGCCGACGAGTCGCCCTGTGCCGTGACGTCATCGCCGTTGCAGGCCGTGAGCGAGAGGCTCGCGGCAGCGGCCAGGACGGCGAAGGTGACCTTGGTGAAGCGCATCGTTTCTTCCTCAGCATCGGTGGGGGGAGTCGGCTGCTCGGCACGAGTCGGTACGAGCGAGCGTTTCTGATCACCAGGACTCGCCAGGACCGGTGAACCGTTCCGCCCAACCACCCCCTAATACGTTCCTGTTACACACAGCCGGGCGACAACGCGCACCTCAACCGGCCACACCCCGTCCAGGGCCCGCCGTCGACGGGCCGGGACGGCGGTTCCCGCCGCTGTCGCGCACCTGTTCGGGGTCGCCGCTCGCTGGGACAGACCCGTTACCCGGCGGGCCTTGACCCATCGCCGAGGTGTCGCCAGCCTGCATCCGGGGGATCGGCGGCGGCAACCGATCATCCGTATCCGTAGAAAGGGCTGGTCGCAGGCCGTGTGAGGGAAGTCCAGTGGTCTGGACCACCGATAGATATCCACAGCCCTGGCCGAGTCGGCGGGGCAGCGCGTACGGTTTCGAAGCATGAAGATCCCCGTCACGACCGAACGGTGTCGCAAACTGCTGTCAGCGGCCGGACAGCACGCCGCTGACCTGCGAGGAGACGGACCGTCATGAAAATCCTGATCAGCGCCGACATGGAGGGCGCCACGGGCGTGACCTGGCCGGCCGACGTGCTGCCCGGCACCCCGCAGTGGGAGAGGTGCCGTTCGATGTTCACCTCGGACGTCAACGCCGCCGTGCTCGGCTTCTTCGACGGGGGCGCCGACGAGGTGCTCATCAACGAAGCGCATTGGACCATGCGCAATCTGCTTCTCGAGGATCTTGACGAGCGGGCCGAGATGCTCACCGGGCGGCACAAGTCCCTCTCCATGGTCGAGGGCGTCCAGCACGACGACGTGGACGGCATCGCGTTCATCGGCTATCACGCGGGTGCCGGCATGGAGGGTGTGCTCGCGCACACCTACCTCGCCAACTCCATCACCGGCGTGTGGATCAACGGCGACCGGGCGAGCGAGGGGCTGCTCAACTCCCACGTCGTCGCCGAGTACGGGGTGCCCGTCATCCTCGTCACCGGCGACGACCTGGCCTGCGATGACGCGCTCGGCTATGCGCCCGGCGCCCTGAAGGTCGCCGTCAAGGACCACGTGTCGCGGTACGCGGCGGTCTGCCGCACCCCCCGGCGGACCGCATCGGACATCCGGGCCGCGGCGAAGGAGGCGGCGCCCCTCGCCGTGCGACACGCTCCGGTCGAGGGCGGCCCGTTCACCGTGGAACTGGAATTCGACGCAGAGCATCTGTCCATGGCGTCGACCGTGGTGCCGGGCGTCCGGCGCACCGGGGAGCGGAAGATCGCGTACACCAGCGAAACCATGTACGAGGGCATTCGTACGTTCAAGGCGGTCACGACGATCGCATCGGCGGCGGTGGAGGAACAGTATGGCTGAGGAGCAGCCGGGGCATCAGGCCACCGGACACGTCGACGGGCAAGCGCTCGACGAGGTCGTCCGGTTCACCTCCGACCTCATCCGCATCGACACCACGAACCGGGGCAGCGGCGACTGCCGGGAGCGGCCCGCCGCGGAGTACGCCGCCGAGTGCCTCGCCGGAGCCGGGCTCGAACCACGGCTCCTGGAGCGCACACCGGGACGTACGAACGTCGTCGCGCGCATCGAGGGCACGGACCCCTCGGCCGACGCGCTGCTCGTCCACGGCCACCTGGACGTCGTGCCCGCCGAGGCCGCCGACTGGAGCGTGGACCCGTTCTCCGGGGAGGTCCGCGACGGCGTCGTATGGGGCCGTGGCGCCATCGACATGAAGAACATGGACGCGATGATCCTCTCTGTGGTGCGCGGCTGGGCGCGCACGGGCGTGCGCCCCCGGCGGGACATCGTGATCGCGTTCACCGCCGACGAGGAGGCGAGCGCCGAGGACGGGTCCGGGTTCCTCGCCGATCAGCACGCGCCCCTGTTCGATGGCTGTACGGAAGGCATCAGCGAGTCCGGCGCCTTCACCTTCCACGACGGGCGCGGCAACCAGCTCTACGCCATCGCCGCGGGGGAGCGCGGCACCGGCTGGCTCAAGCTGACCGCGCGCGGCAAGGCGGGCCACGGCTCGAAGGTGAACCCCGACAACGCCGTGAGCAAGCTGGCGGCCGCGATCGCCCGTATCGGGGACCACCGCTGGCCGGTGCGGCTCACGCCGACGGTCCGGGCCGCCCTGAGCGAACTGGCCGCGCTGTACGGGCAGCAGGCGGACCTGGACGCGCCCGGATTCGACGTGGACGCACTCCTGGAGAAGCTCGGCCCGGCCGCGGACCTCGTCGCGCCGACCGTCCGGGGCAGCGCCAACCCGACGATGCTGCAGGCCGGTTACAAGGTCAACGTGATCCCCGGGGAGGCCGCCGCCTACGTGGACGGCCGCTTTCTGCCCGGAGGTGAGGAAGAGTTCGCCGCCACCCTTGACCGGCTCACCGGAGCGGACGTCGACTGGGAGTTCCACCACCGTGAGGTGGCCCTGCAGGCACCGGTCAACTCGTCGACGTACGCGAAGATGCGCGCGGCCGTCGAGGAGTTCGCGCCCGAGGGGCATGTCGTGCCGTACTGCATGTCCGGCGGTACGGACGCCAAGCAGTTCTCGCGACTCGGCATCACCGGCTACGGCTTCTCGCCGCTGAGGACACCGGAGGGCTTCGACTACCAAGCGCTCTTCCACGGAGTCGACGAGCGTGTGCCGGTCGACGCGCTGCACTTCGGCGTCCGCGTCCTCGACCGCTATATGAGAACGGCCTAGGGAACACAACCGACCACGGGGGAAGAGAAGGACATGATGGAGACCCAGGCTTACGGATCATGGCCGTCACCCATCGACGCGGCGCTCGCCGCGGCCCACGACGGGGCCCCGGCCCACGTGGGCTTCGTCGGGGACGAGGCGTGGTGGACCGAGCCGAGGCCCGCCGAAGGCGGCAGGCGTGCCCTGGTGCGGCGGCGTCAGGACGGCGCGGAGGAGTCCGTGCTGCCCGAGCCGTGGAACGTGCGCAGCCGGGTCATGGAGTACGGGGGGCGTTCATGGGCCGGGGCCGATGCGCCGGACGGACCGCTGGTGGTGTTCGCCAACTTCTCGGACCAGCGCCTGTACGCGTACGAGCCCGACGCCCCCGGGGCCGAGCCGCGCGCGCTGACCCCGCTCTCCGACGTGGGCGGCGGCCTGCGGTACATCGATCTGTGCGTGCATCTGGACCGGCGCGAGGTCTGGTGCGTCCTTGAGGAGTTCACCGGCGAGGCGCCCACCGACGTGCGGCGGGTCGCCGTCGCCGTGCCGCTCGACGGCTCGGCGGCCGAGGACCGCGCGGCGATCCGTGAACTCTCCGACGACCGGCACCGGTTCATCACAGGCCCCCGCCTCTCGCCCGACGGCGCCCGCGTGGCGTGGATCGCCTGGGACCACCCCCGGATGCCGTGGGACGGCACGGAACTCCTGGTCGCCGGGGTCCGCGATGACGGCAGCTTCGGCGCGCCACGGGTGTTCGCGGGCGGCCCGGAGGAGTCCGTCGCGCAGGTGGAGTGGGCGCGCGACGGGCGGCTGCTCTACGTGAGCGACCGGACCGGGTGGTGGAACCTCTACCGCGGTGATCCGGCGGACGGCGGGAACGGAGCGGCGATCTGTCCGCGCGAGGAGGAGTTCGGCGGACCCCTGTGGCAGGTCGGCTCCGGCTGGTTCGCGCCCCTGGACAGCGGTCTGATCGCCGTCGTGCACGGCAAGGGCGCCACCGCGCTCGGTGTGCTCGACCCGGAGACCGGCGAAGTCGTCGACGCGGCGGGCCCCTGGACGGAGTGGTCGGCGAGTGTCGCGGTGAACGGCACACGTGCCGTCGGCGTCGCGGCAAGCCCCCGCAGCGCCTGCGAGCTCGTGGAGCTGGACACGAGCACCGGCCGGGCTCGCGTGATAGGCGCCTCGCACGACGACCCGGTGGACGCCGCGTACTACCCCGAGCCGCGCATCCGCACGTTCAGCGGCCCGGCGGGCCGCGAGATCCACGCCCACGTCTACCCCCCGCACCATCCGACCCGCGTCGCCCCCGACGACGAACTCCCGCCGTACGTGGTGTGGGTGCACGGCGGCCCCACCAGCCGCTCCCCGCTCGTACTCGACCTGGAGATCGCCTACTTCACCTCGCGCGGCATCGGCGTCGCCGAGGTCAACTACGGCGGCTCGACGGGCTACGGCCGCGAGTACCGCAACCGCCTGCGCGAGCAGTGGGGCATCGTCGACGTCGAGGACTGCGCGGCCGTCGCCCTCGCCCTGGCCGACGAAGGCACCGCCGACCGCGACCGCCTCGCGATCCGTGGCGGCAGCGCGGGCGGCTGGACCACGGCGGCCTCACTGACCACGACGGACGTGTACGCATGCGGCACCATCATCTATCCGGTCCTCGACCTCACGGAATGGGCGGCGGGCGGAACCCACGACTTCGAGTCCCGGTACCTGGACTCGATGATCGGACCGTTCGACGAGGTGCCGACGCGGTACGTGGAGCGCTCGCCCGCGGAGCACGCCGACCAGGTCAGCGCGCCCTTCCTGCTGCTCCAGGGGCTCGACGACGTGATCTGTCCGCCCGAGCAGGCCGAGAGGTTCGTATCCGAGCTTGAAGGGCGGGACGTGCCGTACGCCTACATCGCCTTCGAGGGCGAGGGGCACGGATTCCGCCGCGCGGACACGCTGATCCGGGCCCTGGAGTCTGAACTCTCCCTGTATGCCCAGGTGTTCGGGCTCGACCTGGCCGGCGAAACCCCCACCCTGGAGCTCTCCAAGTGAACCCCCTGACGCGACCCGCCAGGCTGACCCCCGGCGCACGGATAGCCGTCGTCTCGCCCAGCGGACCCGTCCCGGAGGAGCGGCTCCAGGCGGGCCTCGACATCCTGCGCGGCTGGGACCTGGAACCGGTCGTCGCGCCTCATGCCCTGGAGCGGCACCCGCGCTTCGACTACCTCGCGGGCACGGACGCCGACCGCGCCCGCGACCTCCAGGAGGCGTGGTGCGACCCTTCCGTCTCCGCGGTGATCTGCGCGCGCGGCGGCTACGGCGCACAGCGGATGGTGGAGTCGCTCGACTGGGACGCCATGCGGGCGGCGATGCGGGCGACGGGCCCCAAGATCTTCGTCGGCTACAGCGACATCACCACGCTGCATGAGGCGTTCGCGGCCCGCATGGGCCTTGCGACACTGCACGGCCCGATGGTCGCGGCCCTCGACTTCCTCAAGAACGAACGCGCACAGGAGCACTTGAGGGCCACGCTCTTCGAACCGGAGCAGGTCCAGGTGATCGCCTCGGGCGGGACCGCGCTCGTGCCGGGCCGCGCGCGGGGCGTCACGCTCGGCGGCTGCCTCTCCCTGCTCGCATCGGACACCGGCGCTCCCGGGGTGCGCGCGTCGGCGCGGGGCGGGCTGCTCTTCCTTGAGGACGTCGGTGAGGAGGCCTACCGCCTCGACGGCTATCTCACCCACCTCGCGCGCGTGGGCTGGCTGGAGGGGGTGAGCGGGGTCGCGCTCGGCTCGTGGGTGGACTGCGATCCGTACGACACGGTGCGGGCGCTGCTCCTCGACCGGCTCGGCGGGCTCGGGGTGCCGATCGTCGAGGAGTTCGGGTTCGGGCACTGCGACGGGGCGTTGACGATTCCCTTCGGTGTTGCGGGTGAACTGGACGCGGATGCGGCGACGTTGACGCTGGATGTGCCTGCGCTGGTGTGAGGGGCAGACCCCCACCCCCTGAGGAACACACCCCTGAGGAACGCACCCCTAAGGAACACGCCCCCTGGAGGGACACGCACCCCTCGCTGAATTTCCGTCAATTCCTGGCGAGAACTCCTGTCATGAGCGTTGACCGGCACCTGACACGTGTCACAACATGACCTCGGACCGGTTACTTACCGGTCGGTAGTCGGCTGTCCTCAGCGTGGAGGTCTTGTGCCCCGTCGTACCGCGTCCCGTCGTACCGAGCCCCGTCGTGGTGCCGTCACCCGCACCCGCGCACCGCTCGCCCTCGCCGTCGGTGCCGCACTGGCTGCGCCCCTGGCCCTCGCGGCACCCGCGCCCGCGAGCGCCACCGGCCAATTCACCGTCACGCCGCTGAAGTTCACCGTCGATGCGGGCGGCAGGAACTGCACCGTCGACGCCGACCTCTACCGACCCGCCTCAGTGGACGCCGCGCACCCCGCGCCCGCCGTCCTGACCACCAACGGATTCGGCGGCAGCAAGTCGGACGGTGGGACGGCGGCCACCGGCAAGGCCTTCGCCGAGCGCGGCTATGTCGGACTCGTCTACTCCGGGCTCGGCTTCGGCAAGTCCGGCTGCCTCATCTCCCTCGACGACCCGAAGACCGACGGCAAGGCGGCCTCCGGACTCGTCGACTTCCTCGCGGGCAAGCGCGCCGCCGACGACGGCACGACGATCGACTACGTCACCAAGGACGCGAAGGCAGACCCCCGCGTCGGCATGATCGGCGGTTCGTACGGCGGGGCGATCCAGATGGCGACGGCTGCCGTGGACCGCCGGGTCGACGCCCTCGTACCGATGATCACCTGGAACGACCTGAGCTACTCGCTCGACCCGAACAACGCCTCCGACCGCAGTGTCCCCGGCGCCTCCAAGTGGCAGTGGATGAACGGCTTCTACCTCATCGGCGAGGGACAGCCGCTCCTCGAACCGAGCCTGGATCCCTCCCGCATCAACTCCCTCACCTGCCTGCACTTCGTCACGAAGGCCTGCGAGACGATCCGTACGCTCAACTCGGGCCGCTATCCCGCCGACAAGACCGATGCCCTCCAGGAGTACGCGCGCAGCGTCTCGCCCGTCTCCTACCTGCCGCAGGTCAAGACTCCGACGCTCCTTGTCCAGGGCCAGGTCGACAGCCTCTTCAACCTCAGCGAGGCGCAGGCGACGTACGAGACGCTCAAGGCGCAAGGCACCACGACGAAGATGATCTGGCAGTCCGCGGGCCACAGCGGCGGCCTCACCGACGCGGCGTCCGGCGAACTCAACATGTCCGAGGGCAACCTGGAGACGAGCTACGTAGGCAAGCGCGTCCTGTCGTGGTTCGACCGCTACCTCCGGAAGAACAAGGGCGCGGACACCGGGCCCGCCTTCGCCTACCACCAGGATTGGGTCCCCGCCGACAGCGGACCGAACGGCTCCTACGCCACCGCCGCGAAGGTGCCGTCCCTGAGCCAGAAGCTGTACCTGTCCGGCGACGGCAAGCTGGTCGACAACCGCAAGAAGGTCGCGCGGGGCAGCCGCGAGTACCGGAACTGGCTGATCCCCACGAGCCACTCCGAGAGCTCCCTCGCCGGCATCATCGGGCTGCCCGACCCCGCGCCGCACGACACCAAGGGCACCTACCTCGACTGGACGACCGAGCCGCTGACCGCCCCGGTGGATGTCGTCGGCTCCGCGAAGGCCACCCTCAAGGTCGTCTCGCCCAGGACCGAGAGGGTGCAGAACTCCGGTGACGCGGCCGACAAGCTGGTCCTCTTCGCCAAGCTGTACGACGTCGCGCCCGACGGCAGGAAGACGCTCGTGCACCGGCTCGTGTCGCCGGTGCGCGTCCCGGACGTGACGAAGCCGTTCACCGTGTCGCTGCCGGGGATCGTGCACCGGTACGAGGCGGGGCACAAGTTGCAGTTCGTGGTGGCGGCGAGCGACGACGCGTACGCGGGGAACCGGGGCGTGAAGCCGGTGACCGTCACCAGCGCGCCCGACGACACCGGGGTGCTCCAGCTGCCTGTCGTGCGCTGACTCTCCCGGGGCTCCTCCGGAACTTCTCCGGGGCTTCTCCTCCGGGGCTCTCGCGTGGCTCACCCGTACGGCCCACGCCTCCACCCCGCAGGGGCGTCCACCGCGCGCAATCCCCGTCCAGCTGCCCATGCTGGACGGGGAAGGCCGGTCGAAGCTCCGACGGAAGGGTCCACGTATGAGTCCCAACACCTCCACGGGCGGCTCCAAGGGCAGCTCGGGCGGCGGGGGCGTCATGACGCCCGGCAGGATCGTCGTCGCCGTGATCGCCGTCCTCACCCTGGTCTTCATCTTCGAGAACACCCACCACACCAAGATCAGACTGCTGATCCCCGAGGTCACGATGCCGCTGTGGGTGGCGCTGCTCGGCACCGGCCTGATCGGCGCCCTGTGCGGGGCGTACTTCATCCGGCGGCGCAAGTGAGGGCGCGTAAATGAGGCCGCTGCCCCGCGCGGAGAGCGGCTAGCGTGGCCAGATGCCCGACAGCACCGACAGCACCGACAGCACCGACAGCACCGACAGCACCGCTCACCTCGCCGAGGGACCGCGCGTAGGCATACGCCCCTTCACCCACGCCGACGGCCCCGAGTTCACCATGCGCGCGCGGGAGAGCCGGGAGCTGCACAGTCCCTGGCTCTTCCCGCCCACCACGGACGAGGCGTACGCCGTGTACGCGGGCGCGCTCATCGAGGGCGGCGCCAGGGCCGGATTCCTGGTCTGCGAGCGGGACAGTGGCGCCATCGCCGGGTTCATCAACATCAACAACATCGTCGAGGGCGCCTTCCGGTGCGGTGCGCTGGGATACGGCGCCTTCGCGCACGCGGTCGGCCGGGGCCTGATGAGCGAGGGGCTCGGACTCGTCACGCGGTACGCATTCGACGTACTGGAGCTGCATCGCCTGGAGATCAACGTCCAGCCCCTCAACACCGCGTCGATCGCACTTGCCCGCCGCTGCGGCTACCGCCTGGAGGGCTTCTCGCCGGACTTCCTCCACATCGACGGGGCCTGGCGCGACCACGAGCGGTGGGCGCTGACCGCCACGGATCAGCCGCGCCGCTAGGCCGGGCCGCTCGGCTTTGCGTAATCCTGACCGGGATAGCCCCTGGTCGGGACGGCGTCGACCGTGTTCCATGGTGATCGTGACGACCACCGTGCGACGCGACGTACTGACGCTGCCCGCCGCCCCGTTGGGCCCCGAGAACCCGCTGCCACCGCTGCGGCCGCTGCGCGAAGTGCACACACTGGACGAGCGCGGCAGAGAGGGGCTGCCACGCGACATGGCGCGGCAGCTGGGGTACGAGCCGCTGCGCGGCATCCTGCCCACCCGCGTGCTCGACGGGTACGGACGCGAGCGGACCGACACCACGCTCGACACCCTGGTCATCGAGAACGACCGGCTGCGCGCCACCGTCCTGCCGGGCTTCGGCGGCCGGGTCCACTCCCTCTTCCACAAGCCGACAGGCCGTGAACTCCTCTACCGCAACCCGGTGTTGCAGCCCGCCGCCTTCGCGCTCAACGGCGCCTGGTTCTCCGGCGGCATCGAGTGGAACATCGGCGCCACCGGCCATACGACACTGTCCTGCGCGCCGCTGCACGCCGCACGCGTGACGGCGCCCGACGGCGGCGAGATGCTGCGGCTCTGGGAGTGGGAGCGGCTGCGGGACGTACCGTTCCAGGTGGACCTGTGGCTGCCCGAAGACTCCGACTTCCTCCACGTCGGGGTGCGCATCCGCAACCCGCACGAGAAGGCGGTACCGGTCTACTGGTGGTCCAACATCGCGGTGCCCCAGGAGCGCAGGGTCATCGCCCCGGCCGACGAGGCCTGGCACTTCGGGTACACGGGCGGGCTCCGCAAGGTGCCGGTGCCGGAGACCGACGGGGTGGACCGGACGTACCCGCCGCGCAGCGAGTACGCCGCCGACTACTTCTACGACGTACCGGACAGGGCCCGCCGCTGGATCGCCGCGCTCGACGACGAAGGACACGGCCTCGTCCAGACGTCGACCGACCTGCTTCGCGGCCGCAAGCTCTTCGTGTGGGGCTCCGGCGCGGGCGGGCAGCGCTGGCAGGAGTGGCTGACGGAGCCGGGCACCGGCGGGTACGCGGAGATCCAGGCGGGCCTCGCACGGACGCAGCTGGAGCACGTACGCCTGGACGCCGAGAGTGAGTTCGCGTGGCTGGAGTCGTACGGGCCGCTGTCGGCGGAGCCGGGCCTCGTGCACGGCGACGACTGGCACGCCGCGCGTGAGGAGACTCAGGCGCGACTCGCGGACGCACTGCCGCAGGCGGCGGTGGAGTCGGCGTTCGACGCGTGGCGGCCGTGCGCCGACACCGAGCCGGGCGAGGTGCTCGCCGCCGGCTCCGGATGGGGCGCGCTCGAAGTCCTGCGCGCGAACTACAAGGTGCCGGGCACGCCGTTCGCCGAGTCCACGCTGGGCCCCGAACAGGCGCCGTGGCTTGAGCTTCTGCACTCCGGAGCCGTCCCCGAGCCGCGCCGGGTCGCGCCGCCGGGTCCGACCCCGGTCGCCCCGCACTGGCGGGACATGCTGGAGACGGCGCCCGCGCGGCCGGTCGCCGAGTACCACCTGGGTGTGGCCCAGTGGCACGCGGGCGACCGTGCGCAGGCGGTGCGCAGCTGGGAGCGCGGTCTCGAACTCGCGCCGTCCCGCTGGCCGTTGCTGCGATGCCTCGCGGTCGCCGATCAGGAATCGGACCACATCGAGCGCGCCGCCGACCGATACGCGGAAGCCTTCGACGACCTGTGCCAGGAACGGCGCGACGACGGTGTCCTGTGGACGTCCGTGAGCGCCGCCCTCGGCAGGGAGGCGATAGGCGTCCTGCTCGCGGCAGGACGGCAGCCGGTGGCGCGCGGCGTGTGGGACCGCCTGCACCCGTCCACGCGCGCGGAAGGCCGCTTCCGCCTCGTCGAGGTCCAACTGCTTCTCGCGGAGGGGGAGAAGGGTGCGGCGCGGGCGATATTCGACGAGGGCTTCGAGGTGGCCGACCTGCGCGAGGGCGCCGAGGTGCTCGGTGAACTGTGGCGCGCGGTGAGCGACGAAGAGGTGCCCGCCCGGTACGACTACCGGATGCGGGCCGCTTCGGAGGAGTGAAGGTGCCTGGGGGGGCGGGGCAGCCGCCCCCCCAGGGGTCGGTCACGCCAACTCGCTACGCCGACTCGTTACGCCAACTCGCCGTTCCTGGCCACGACCTTGCCGCCGTGTACCACCATGTCCCGCTGCGGCATGTCCACCAGGACCTGCGGCAGGCACTCCCCGCGTACGAGGATGAAGTCGGCGGGGGCGCCGGGCTTCAGGTCCGCGTGATCGAGGCCCATCACGTCGGCGCCGCCGTGTGCGCCCACGGTGTAGCAGTCGGTCAGTTCGTCGTCGAGGCGGACGTCGGTGACCCAGCCCAGGATGTGCGTGCGGTGCAGCATGTCCGCGTTGCCGAACGGGCTCCACGCGTCGCGCACCCCGTCCGAGCCGAGCCCGACCCGCACGCCGTGCTCGCGCAGCTTCGCGATCGGCAGGACGAGGGACTCGTTCGGCGCGACCGTCGTCAGGGAGATGTCCTGCTCGCCCAAGTCGGCCGCCATCTCGCTCAGTTCGGAGTCGGACAGATTCGGCAGGCAGAAGACGTGGCTGACCGTGACCTTGCCGCGCAGAGAGAGCGCCTTGGTGCGGTCGATGATCGCCCGCAGGACCTCGGTGCCCTTCTCGTCGCGGTCGTGCAGGTGGATGTCCACGCCGACCCCGTGGCGGTCCGCGAGGCCGAAGACGAGGTCGAGCTGCTCGTCCATCGCGTGGTCGAAGCTGATCGGATCGATGCCGCCGACCAGGTCGATCGAGCCGGAGCGAGCCGCCTCCTCCAGGAGCTCCGCCGTGCCGGGGGTCCGGATCACGCCGTGCTGCGGAAAGGCCACGATCTGCACGTCGAGGGCGTCGCGCAGCCGCTCGCGGGCCGCGTTCACGCCCTCGACGCCGGCCAGGTCGTAGGCGGGCGCCACGTCCACATGGGCGCGCATCGCGCGGGTGCCGCGGGTCACGGCGTGCGCCATCAGGCCGTACGCGCGCTCGCCGACGGGCCGCTTCTGGCTCTTGAAGATCTCCACGTCCTGGGCGCAGTAGTCGGCGATGCCGCTCGCCGGCTTCCGCGACACCCAGGAGCTGCCCCACGTCGTCTTGTCCGGATGGATGTGGGCGTCCACGAGCGAGGGCAGGGCGACGCGCCCGCCGCCGTCGATCACCTTGGCGCCCTTGGGTGCCGGTCCGTCCGTGATCCGGCCGTCGACCACCGTGAGGTCCACGGGGGTCTTCGTGCCGAAGGGGCGGACGTCGCGGAACACGACGGCCTTGGGGCGGTGGCCGCCACCACGGGTCGAGGCGGTTGCCGGGGAACCGGCTGACATGGCGGCTCCGGTACCGGCGAACGCGGCGGCGGCGCCGAGCACGCCGCGACGGGAGAGAGGCGTCATAGGAGTCTCCTTCAAGCGGGGGAATTCAGAGCGCGAAGCCCGAACGGACCACGCGTACGGGCTTCTTGAGGGCCGTCACGTCGGACAGCGGATCGCCGTCCACGAGGATCACGTCACCGGCGAAGTCACGCGCGAGGCGGCCCACCGTGCGCTCCAGACCGAGCAGCTTCGCGGCGCCTGTGGTGGCCGTGCGGATCGCGTCGAGCGCGGAGAGCCCCGCCGCGTGCATCAGCTCCACCTCGCGGCCGATGGGCTTGATCTTCCCGCCGGACGAGTCCGTGCCCGCCGCGAGCGGCACGCCCATCTCGTGCGCGGCGAGCACGGCCCGCTTCAGGACCGGCAGGTACTGGCGCCCGCGCTCCGCGAGCACCGGGTCCGAGGACTCGGCGAGCCCGGCGATCGCGGTGAGGGTCGGCGTGAAGTACGTGCCCCTGCGCCGCATCTCGTGCAGCGTGTGCTCGCCGACGAAGGCGCCGTGCTCCAGCGAGCGGATGCCCGCCATGACGGCGTCGTGGCAGCCCTTCTCGCTGTAGCTGTGGCAGAGCACGCCCTTGCCGCCGCGCCGGGCAGCCGCGACCACGGCGGACAGCTGCTCGCGGTCGTACACCTGGGCCAGTGGATCCTGCTCGGGCAGGCCCGCCCGCTCGTTGACCCGGGTCTTGATGACGTCGGCGCCACGGGCGAGGTTGACCTCGACGACGCGGCGCAGCGCCTCGGGCGAGCGCACGCCGTCACGCAGCCTGGCCAACGGGGTCAGCTCCGGGTCGGCGAGGATCGTGTCGCCCAGGTCGGGCGTGACGAAGATTCCGGCGGCGCGAAGGCGGGGCGCCTGCTTGGGTGCCTCGCGAGCCAACTCCCGTACGGCGATGTCCTGGTAGAAGTTGGTCGAGCCGCTGCGGGCGCTGGTCGCGCCGAGCAGCACCGCGTCGCGCGCCTCGGCCGCGGTGTTGAGGTGGATGTGCGCCTCGACGAGGCCCGGCAGGATCCAGCGCCCGTGCGCGTCGAGCACCTCGGCGCCTTCGGGCACCTCGGTCCGGCCGCGCCTGCCCGCCGAGCGGACGACGCCGTTCACGATGACGACCACCGCGTCCTCGGTCACCTCGCCGGTCGCGGGGTCGAGGAGCGTGCCGCCCTCGATGACCAGATCGCCACCGGACGGCCGTCGCCCCTCGCGTGCGGCGGCGTTCGCCTGAGGTGCGGTGGAGGTCAGCACAGCCGTGGTCCCGGCCAGCGCGGCCGCACCCGCGAGGACGCCACGCCGGGTGAGCCGGGAGGAGGGCGGAGGGATGGACTCGACGCACATGGGGCTGCTCCAGGACGGGTTGCGGAGGGAACGCGTCCGCAGTTTGTATACCAAGCTGGAGTAGCCCGCAAGGAGGGGTGAGGGAATGCGCGGGTTTGCGCAGGCCGAAGCTCAGAGTGATGGCGAGGTTCGGGGTTTTTGGTATACAGCGGGTCTCGCTGTCAGGAGTCGTTCTCCTCGAAGAGCGACCGCAGCGCCACCACCTGGCTGTCCCGCACATGCAGCAGCGTGCTCGCCGCCGCCGTCTCCTCGTCGCCCGACGCGATCTGCCGGTAGATGAGGTCGTGCTGGGCCCGCATGTGGTCAGGCTCGACCCGCATGCCGAAC
Source organism: Streptomyces sp. NPDC056486 (assembly GCF_042795295.1). Taxonomy (NCBI): domain Bacteria; kingdom Bacillati; phylum Actinomycetota; class Actinomycetes; order Kitasatosporales; family Streptomycetaceae; genus Streptomyces; species Streptomyces sp. NPDC056486. Next base: position 38,275 of record NZ_JBHTSF010000031.1, on the reverse strand, counting down.
AAGAGCTGGAGCTGCCAGCTCAGCTGCTCCATCGTGCGGGCGAGGAGGGGATTGCCGGAGAGGGTCACGATGCCCTCGTGGAACGCCGTGTGCGCGGCGACCTCGCGCGGCCCGTCGTCCACGTCCGACGCCTGCTCGGCCTGGCCGAGCGTGGCCCGCAGCGCGGCGAGCCCCGGTGGCTCGTCCGGCGCGCTCGCCGCCACCCGGCGCGCGGCGAGCCGGGACGCCTGCACCGCGAGCGGCTCCCACACCTCGTACAAGTGCCGCACATCGGCAGGTTCCAGGCGGCGGACCCGCACTCCGCTGTGCGGCAGGAGTTCGAGCAGGCCCTCGGCGACCAGTGCGCGCATCGCCTCCCGCACGGGGACCCGCGACATCCGCAGCTCCTCGGCGACCTCGCGCTCCACCAGGCGCGCGCCCAGCGGATAGCGGCGGTCCACGATGCGCTGCCGGACGGCCTCACGCGCCTGGGCGCTCAACGACACCCGTTCCGTACCGCCCGCCGCCGTGCCGCCCGCCGTACTGCCCGCCACGTGCACCGTCCTCCGTTCGGCCTGCTTGCCTGCCGTGGAGGATACGGGGCATACGGGTCGGCGCGGTTCAGCTCTCGGCGCGCCGGTCCACGTACTCGAAGACCATGCCGTCCGGGTGCATCGCGATGAGGTTGCGGCCCGCCGGGGTCGGGATGGGTCCTGCGACGACCTTGGCGCCGGACGCGTTCAGAACGGCGTACGCCTCGTCGACGTTCTCCACGGCGATCGTCGCGGAGACCTTCCGGAGGATCTCGATCTCCTTCTCCGGCCCGCTCATCAACAGAAAGCAGCCGATCGCCGCGACCGACACGCCCCCACGCTCGAAACGTTGCGCGGGAGTGCCCGCGAGACGTTCGTAGAAGGCGACCGAGGACTCCAGGTCCTCGACGCAGATACGCAGCGTGGTTCCCAGGATTTCCATACCGGCGAGCCTAGTTGGCCGGGCCGCCGAACGAGATCGTTTCCGAGGACTTCCGGGACTTCCACCCCGTGGCGGCCACCACATCGGCCGCGACGTCCCCGATCCGCCGCCCGTCCGTGGCAGGCCCGCATCCCCTCACGCGACCCGGTATTCCTCGACCTCCTCCGTGCGCCGCAGTTCCAGGCCGTGGCCGATGCCGCCGTCGGGGCGGACGACGCCGCCCGTCGGGTCGAGGGCGCCGTCGAAGAACATCGACTCGACCCGCACATGGTCGTGCAACCACTCGATGTGCCGCAGATTCGGTACGCACGCGGCGACCGCGGCATGCGCGTGCGGGGCGCAGCGGGCCGAGACCTCGATCCCGTGCGCCTGCGCGAGGGCCGCGGCACGCAGCCACTCGGTCAGACCGCCGCAGCGCGTGGCGTCCAGCTGGAGACAGTCCACGGAGGGGATCATCCGCGCGAAGTACGAGAGGTCGTAGCCGTATCCGCCGGCCGCCACGTCGCAGACCAGCGCGTCCCGCGCGAGGGCAAGACCCCGCAGGTCGTCCGAAGGCACCGGCTCCTCGAACCAGCCCACTCCGTGCTCGGCGAGCACCCGGCCCACCCGGATCGCCTGCTTGCGGGTGTAGCCGCCGCTCGCGTCGACGTACAACTCGGCCTGCGCGCCGATGACGTCACGCGCGGTGCGCACCCGCAGCACATCGCGGGCGGCCGCCCGCCCCCAGTCCTCCCCGACCTTGATCTTCACGCGGGGTATGCCCTGGCCGTGCACCCAGCCGTTGAGCTGGGCCGCCAGATGCGTGTCGTGGTACGTCGTGAAGCCCCCGCTCCCATAGACGGGCACCTCGTCGCGGGCCGAGCCCAGGAGGCGTACGAGCGGGATCTCCAGGAGGCGCGCCTTCAGGTCCCACAGGGCTATGTCGATCGCCGACATGGCGCACGAGGCGGCGCCTGGGCGTCCTGTGTTGCGGACCGCCTTCGTCATCGCCGTGTGCGCCGCGGGGATGTCGAGCGCGTCGAGGCCCGTGACGGCAGGGACGAGCTGCTCGGCCATCAGGGACACGGTGGCCGCGGGGGCGTAGGTCCAGCCCGTGCCCGTCGCGTCGCCCGCGGTCACCTCGACGATCACGATGGTCGTGCTCTCCCAGGCGAGGGTGCCGTCCGCCTCGGGGGCGTCCGCGGGCACCAGGTAGGCGGACATGGCGGGGATTTCGATGGGCACTGCGTCCTTCATCGGAACCGTCCTGGGTCACGTGCGGGGGTGGGAGACGAGGGTGGGAGATGGGGTGGGGGCCGCGGCGGGACGCGGCATCGGTTCGCGCCCGGCACCTGCGGCGGCGTCCCGTACGGGTATCCCCGGCCCTGCCGGTCAAACGGCGTCCGCGCCGGTCCGGGCCTCCGGATTCCGTTGGATTCCGTTGGAGTTCGACGGAGTTTGACGGCGGTTCGCCGGGGCAATCGGGAGGTCCCGCGTGCCAGGGTCGTCGGGAGGTCACGCACGGAAGGAACCGACGGCCGACGCGACCGGCGGACCGTCGGCCGCGAGCCCGCACCCAAGGAGGACCCGCCATGACAAGCAACGAACTCGCCCCGCTCGCCAGGCAGCTGCGGGTCGACTCCGTCCGGGCCGCGGATGCCGCGGGATCCGGGCACCCCACCTCCTCGATGTCCGCCGCCGACCTGATGGCGGTGCTCCTGGCGCGCCACCTGCACTACGACTTCGACCGGCCCGACCACCCCGGCAACGACCGCTTCATCCTCTCCAAAGGACATGCGTCGCCCCTCCTGTACGCGGCGTACAAGGCGGCGGGCGTGGTCACCGACAGGGAGCTCCTGACCTTCCGCAAGCAGGGCAGCCGGCTGGAAGGGCATCCGACGCCGCGCCGCGTCCCGTGGGTCGAGACCGCCACCGGATCCCTCGGCCAGGGGCTTCCCGTCGGCGTCGGCATGGCCCTTTCGGGCAAGCGGCTCGACCGGATCCCCTACCGGGTCTGGGTGCTGTGCGGTGACAGCGAACTGGCGGAGGGCTCGGTGTGGGAGGCCGTCGAGCACGCGGGGTACGAGCACCTGGACAACCTGACCGCCATCATCGACGTCAACCGACTCGGGCAGCGCGGCCCCACCCGCCACGCGTGGGATCTCGACGCCTACGCCCGCCGCCTGACCGCCTTCGGCTGGCATGTCGTCGAGGCCGACGGCCACGACCTTGACGCGGTCGACCGCGCCTTCCGGGAGGCACGCTCCACCACCGGGCAGCCCACGGCCATCCTCGCCCGCACCGTCAAGGGCAAGGGCGTCGCCTCCGTCGAGGACCGCGAGGGCATGCACGGCAAGCCGCTGCCCGAGGCGGAAGCGGCGATCGAGGAGCTCGGCGGCGTACACGACGTACGGGTCGAGGTGCGCAAGCCCGCCGCCGCGCGGGCACTGCACGCGACGCGCACCGGTCATCTGGAGCTGCCGCGCCACGATGTGGGCGATTCCGTCGCCACCCGCGACGCCTACGGCCAGGCGCTCGCCGCGCTCGGGACCGCGCGCGGCGACATCGTGGCCCTCGACGGGGAGGTCGGCGACTCGACGCGGACCGAGTACTTCGGCAAGGAGCACCCCGAGCGCTACTTCGAGTGCTACATCGCCGAGCAGCAACTCGTCGCCGCCGCCGTGGGGTTGGCGGCCCGCGGCTGGGTCCCGTACGCGTCGACGTTCGCCGCCTTCCTCACCCGCGCCCACGACTTCATCCGCATGGCGGCGATCAGCGGCGCGGGCATCAACCTCGTCGGCTCCCACGCGGGCGTCGCCATCGGCCAGGACGGTCCTTCCCAGATGGGCCTCGAAGACCTGGCGATGTTCCGCGCGGTGCACGGCTCGACGGTCCTGTATCCGTGCGACGCCCACCAGACGGGGCAGCTCGTCGCGCAGATGGCGGGCCTGGACGGCGTGCGGTACTTGCGTACGTCGCGTGGGGACACGCCCGTCATCTACGGGCCCGGCGAGGAGTTCCCCGTCGGCGGCTCCAAGGTCCTGCGTTCTTCCGACGCCGACCGGCTCACCCTTGTCGCGGCGGGCGTGACCGTGCACGAGGCGCTGACCGCCGCCGAGTTCCTTGACCGCGAGGGGATCCAGGTGCGGGTCATCGACCTGTACTCCGTCAAGCCCGTCGACCGCGCGACCCTGCGCGAGGCCGCCGAGCGCACCGGCTGCCTGCTCACCGTCGAGGACCACCGCCCCGAGGGCGGCATCGGCGACGCCGTGTCCGAGGCCTTCAGCGACGGGGGCCCGGTGCCGCGCCTGGTGCGGCTCGCGGTGAACACGATGCCGGGCTCGGCGTCCCCCGACGAGCAACTGCACGCGGCCGGTATCGACGCCGAGTCCATCGCGGCGGCGGCGCGGCTGCTCGTGGAGCAGGCGGTCGTACGGTGAGGCCGGTCGGCGTGCGGTGAGGCGGGTCAGTGCTGTCCGGGCTCCGCGGCCCGCACCCTGAACCATGCGTTGGCCGTGGGCCCGAACATCAGGACCGTCGCCCCGAGCACCGCGCTCAGATGCAGCACGCGGCTCGCGCCGAACAGGACGTCCACCGCCCCCAGATCCCGGAAGGCGTCCCCCAGGGTGTGTCCGTCGGCCAGCCACCGCACGGGTTCGATCACCAGGGACAGTGTGCCGAGGACGCCGAGTCCCACGGCGAGCGTCAGGCGTGCCCAGTTCCTGCCGCGGCGCAGCTGGACGGCGAGCAGGACGGCCGCCGAGAACACGGTCATCCGAAGGAGCAGGCCGCCCGCGAGCTCCCCTGCGGAGGTGTCGCCGTCGGCGACAAGACGACCGACCATGAGCACCGTCTCGAAGAGGCCCGCCACGACCGCGGTGATCCAGAGCGCGAACGCGGCGTGGACGGGCGGGGGAGCGGCGGGTTCGCCGCTGCCGGACCGCGTCCGTTCCCGGTGTCCCGGATTTCTCTGCGTTCCGTTCGCCATGGTGTGCCTCACTCACTACGGTCCGACCTGAACCGTCTTCTTGAATCCTTCCGGCGTACGCGGCCCGGGGCACGCCTGTCGGCCCCCGTCTTCAGGTGTCGTCAGCACCCCTGAGCAGCATGAAAGGAACCCCCACATGACCAGCGCACGAACGCTGCGGGCGGGACGCCGCACCGTACAGCTGCACCGTCCCGACAAGGTTCTCTTCCCGGCCGAGGGTGAGGGCGATGGCGCGGGCGATGGCGGCTTCGCGAGCTATACGAAAGGGGACCTCGCCGACTACTACCGGGCCGTGGCCCCGTTCATGCTGCCCCACCTGCGCGGCCGCCCCCTGATGCTGGAGCGGCACCCGGACGGCGTCGACGGGCCCTGCTTCATGCAGAAGGACACCCCCGACCACTACCCGGACTGGATCACCCGTGCCGAGGTCACCAAGGAGGGCGGCACCGTCACCCACACCGTGTGCGACGACACCGCCACGCTCCTCTACCTCGCCGACCAGGCCTGCCTCACGCTGCACCGCTGGACGTCCCGGGTCGGCGGCGTCGGCGGTGTCACCCATCCCGACCGGCTTGTCTTCGACCTCGACCCGGCCAAGGACGACTTCGGCCCGGTGCGTGAGGCGGCGCGACTCGTGGGTGAACTGCTCGACCACATCGGCCTGCCGTCCGCCCTGATGACCACGGGTTCACGCGGCCTTCACGTCATCGTGCCCCTCAACGGCCGCCACGACTTCGACGACGTACGCGCCTTCGCCAAGGACGTCGCCGAGACCCTCGCGAAGGCCCACCCCGAGCAGCTCACCACGGCCGCCCGCAAGAAGGAACGCGGCGACCGCCTCTACCTCGACGTGCAGCGCAACGCGTACGCGCAGACCGCCGTCGCCCCCTTCTCCGTCCGCGCGAAGCCCGGCGCCCCGGTTGCCGTGCCCGTCGCCTGGGACGACCTCGACGACCCCGCGCTCGGAGCCCGCCGCTGGACCATCGCGGACGCCGTCGAGCAGGCCCGCACCAACCCCTGGGCGGGCCTCCTGCGCTCGGGGCGCGCCCTGGGTCCCGCCCGCCGCAAGCTGCGCGCGCTGAGCGGCTGAGTTCGGAAGCGGGGCCCGGGACGACGCCGAGCCCGCGGGCCGGGACCCGCGGGCTCATGGACATGCAGGACGTGCTGGATATTCGGGGTTCCGAGTACGGCTACCACCGCTGGACGGCTACCACCGGTACCAGCGGGACCTCGTCCCGGTCGCCGTCGTGCTGCGCATCAGGAACCCGACCAGCCAGATGACGAGTACGACGATGGCGACCCACCAGAGAATCTTCAGGGCGAACCCCGCGCCGAAGAGAAGCAGGGCCAGCAGAAGGACGAGCAGAATAGGAACCATAGTGTCTTACCTCCTGCTGCCCGGGTATCCCCAACCGCCCGCTCTACGCAGGTAATTGAGAACCTGTGCGTGACGCCACACGCTTCCGGCGGGCGCCCCGCGTCACTTCCGGCAGGCTCCATGCGTCACTTCCGGCAGAGGATCTCTCCGTGCAGCACGGCGAACCAGCCGTCATCCCGCTCTCCCCACTCCCGCCACGCGTCGGCGATCGCCCGCAGCTCACCGGCGTCGGCGTGCCCGCCGTCGACCGCGCGAGCGGCATACGCGGAGGCGACCGTGCGGTCCGCCCAGAGCCCGCTCCACCAGGCGCGCTCCTGCGCCGAGCTGTAGCACCAGGTGCTCGCACCCGCGGTGACGTCATCGAAACCGGCCTCCAGCGCCCAGGACTTGAGGCGGGGACCCGCGTCCGGCTCGCCGCCGTTGGCGCGGGCCACTCGCCGGTACAGGTCCAGCCAGCCGTCCATGGCGGGGGAGTTGGGGTACCAGCTCATCGCCGAGTAGTCCGCGTCGCGTGCGGCGACGATGCCGCCCGGCGCGCAGACGCGCCGCATCTCGCTCAGGGCGCGCACCGGGTCGCCGACGTGCTGGAGCACCTGATGCGCGTGGACCACGCAGAAGGAGTCGTCCGGGTAGTCCAGGGCGTGCACATCGGCGACGGCGAACTCCACGTTGTCCAGGCCCCGTTCGGCCGCCGTCGCGCGGGCGCGGTCCAGGATGCCGGGCGCGTGGTCGACGCCCGTGACGTGGCCTTCGGGGACGAGTTCGGCCAGGTCGGCGGTGATGGTGCCGGGGCCGCAGCCGATGTCCAGGATCCGCATGTGCGGCTTCACGGAATCGAGGAGGTAGGCGGCCGAGTTGGCGGCGGTCCGCCAGGTGTGGGAGCGCAGGACGGACTCGTGGTGTCCGTGCGTGTAGACGGCGGTCTCCTCCGGCATGGCGGGAACTCCTTCACGTTCGCTGCCGCTCGCTGCGGTGGATCGAACGGTACGCCGCCATGTCGAATAATGAGACCCACGTATCACTATGTGGTCACCGGCCGGGTGGGAGCGGGCGGTACACGGTCAGCGCCTCGGGCAGCTTGTCGATGAGCAGCCCGTCGTGCACGACGGTCACTTCACCGTCGTACGCCACCACGGTTCCCGGCTCGAGGCCGCCCACCCGCAGCCTGGGGAGCCGCACGGCGGCCTGCGCCGGTGAGCGCCTGAGCGGCCCCGCGAGCGCCGCGGCGAGCAGCCGCGTACCGGGCTTGCGGCCGCCGTGCACGATACGTACGTCGAGCAGCCCGTCGGCCAGGTCGAGCCTGCGTCCGGGGGTGAACCCGAGCCGGTGGTAGGTGCAGTTGCCCGCGAAGAGCAGCCACAACGCCCGTTGCCTGCCCCGGAATTCGGCGCTCATCGGCTGCCGGTCGGAGCGGAGCAGCCGGGCGGCGGCGAGGACAGCGGCGGGCCGGCTTCCGATGCGGTGGGCCCAGTGGTCGCGCAGCCGCACGAGCTCGGGGTAGACGCCGAGGCTGAAGGTGTTGAGGAAGTAGCCCCGCGGACTGCTCTCGGAGCTGAAACGCCCGACGTCGACGGCGACCGCGTCGCCCGCCTCGATCGCCCGGCAGAGGTCACGCGGATCCTCGACGCCGATGTCGTACGCGAAATGGTTGAGCGTGCCGCCCGGCAGGACGGCGAGCGGCAGCCGGTGACGCAGGGCTACCGGCACCGCCGCGTTCGCGGTGCCGTCCCCACCGCACACGCCGAGCACTCGCGCCCGCGCGGCGGCCTTCTCCAACTCCGCCTCCAAATGCTCTGGTCCGCACTCCACGATCTCGGCGAGCGGCAGGGCTTCCTGTAATGCCTGAGCACGTTCAGGGGCGCGGGCGCCGGAGTTGGCCACGAGCACCAGGCCCTTGCCGCCGCGCAGGGCGGGGGCGTCGACGCGGGGCCTGCCCGGCGGCGGCAGCAGGTCGCGGGTCGGCACCAGGCCACGCACCGCGAAGGCCGCGCCCGCGCCGAGCGCCGCCCCCGCCAGGACGTCGCTCGGGAAGTGCACGCCGGTGTAGACGCGGGACAGCGCGACGGCGCCCGCGATGGGCGCGACGCCCGCGCCCAAGGCCCGCGACTCCAGCGCGACCCCGGTGGCGAAGGCGGCGGCCGACGCGGAGTGCCCCGAGGGGAAGGAGGTGGTGATCGGCTGCCGCTTCAGCTGACGCATCAGCGGCACCCCGTCGAGCAGCGGCCTGGTCCGGCGCACCGAACGCTTGCCGAGGGTGTTGATGGCGGCGGAGGCGAGCGAGAGCGACGCGGTCCCGCGCAGCGCGGCACGCCGCGCGCGGGGCGTACGGGTCGCGGCGATCCCGGCGGCGATACCGAACCACAAGAGGCCGTGGTTCGCGCTGCGGCTGAGGCGGGGCAGGAAGCGGTCGGCGCCCGGCCAGTGCCGGGTGGCGACCGCGTTGAAGGTGCGGTGGTCCAGGGCGATGAGGCGGGTTCGCAGAGGCATGGGGCGCGGGTACCCCGGCGGGTGTTTTCCTCTCCTCCGCCACCGGAAGCGTCGAAAAACCGACCTTCCCGAAGTGGGAAACCGACCTTCCCGAAGTGAGGGCCGGGGCAGCGGGCCGGGACGGGGAGACGAAACGCATTTGCAGCAACGTGCACCCCCCACAGAGAATCTCCGCATGGGACATCTGGAAGCCGCGCACATCGAGTACTACCTGCCGGACGGCCGAGCTCTGCTCGGTGATGTCTCCTTCCGTGTCGGCGAGGGTTCGATCGTCGCCCTCGTCGGGGCGAACGGCGCGGGCAAGACCACCCTGCTCCGCCTCATCTCGGGCGAGATCCAGCCGCACGGCGGCTCCGTCACCGTCAGTGGCGGCCTCGGCGTCATGCCGCAGTTCGTGGGCTCGGTACGCGACGAGACGACCGTGCGCGACCTGCTCGTCTCCGTGTCGAACCCCCGCATCCGTGAGACCGCCAAGGCCGTGGACGTCGCCGAACACCTGATCATGACCGTCGACGACGAGGCAGCCCAGCTCCAGTACGCCCAGGCGCTCTCCGACTGGGCCGAGGCACACGGCTACGAGGCCGAGACGCTCTGGGACATGTGCACCACCGCCGCGCTCGGCATCCCGTACGACAAGGCGCAGTTCCGCGAGGTCCGCACCCTCTCCGGCGGCGAGCAGAAGCGCCTCGTGCTCGAAGCCCTGCTGCGCGGCGGCGACGAGGTGCTGCTCCTTGACGAGCCGGACAACTATCTCGACGTGCCCGGAAAGCGCTGGCTGGAAGAGCGCCTCGGGGAGACCCGCAAGACCGTCCTCTTCGTGTCCCACGACCGCGAGCTCCTGGCCCGCGCCGCCGAGAAGATCGTCAGCGTCGAGCCGGGGCCCGCGGGCGCCGACGCCTGGGTGCACGGCGGTGGCTTCGCCACCTTCCACGAGGCGCGGCGCGAGCGGTTCGCGCGCTTCGAGGAACTGCGCAGGCGCTGGGACGAGAAGCACGCCCAGCTGAAGAAGCTCGTCCTGAGCCTGCGGCAGGCCGCCTCGATCAGCCATGAGCTCGCCTCGCGGTACGCCGCCGCGCAGACCCGCCTGCGTAAGTTCGAGGAGGCGGGGCCGCCGCCCGAGCCGCCGCGCGAGCAGGACATCACCATGCGGCTGCACGGCGGGCGCACGGGCATCCGGGCCATCACCTGCAAGGGCCTTGAGCTGACCGGCCTCATGAAGCCCTTCGACCTGGAGGTCTTCTACGGCGAGCGCGTCGCCGTCCTCGGCTCGAACGGCTCCGGCAAGTCGCACTTCCTGCGCCTCCTCGCAGGCGGCGACGTCACGCACACCGGCGACTGGAAGCTCGGCGCGCGCGTCGTCGCGGGACACTTCGCGCAGACCCACGCCCACCCGGAGCTCTTCGGCCGCACGCTCCTGGACATCCTGTGGCGCGAGCACGCCCAGGCCAAGGGGCCCGCCATGTCGCGCCTTCGCCGCTACGAGCTCACCGGCCAGGCCGAGCAGCGCTTCGAGCGGCTCTCGGGCGGCCAGCAGGCGCGCTTCCAGATCCTGCTCCTCGAGCTGGAGGGCTCCACCGCCCTGCTGCTCGACGAGCCGACCGACAACCTCGACCTGGAGTCGGCCGAGGCGCTCCAGGAGGGCCTTGAGGCGTACGAGGGGACCGTGCTCGCCGTGACGCACGACCGCTGGTTCGCACGCTCCTTCGACCGTTACCTCGTCTTCGGCAGCGACGGTCTCGTGCGCGAGACACAGGAGCCGGTGTGGGACGAGCGCCGCGTGGAGCGCAAGCGGTAGTACCTCCCGCCTCCTGGCTTCCGCCTCCCGCTCTTCCGCCTTCCGGAAGAACAGCAAGCGGTAGCGCCTCCTGGCTCCAGGAGGACAATGGCGGGTATGGCAGACACGACTGGTACAGCGGGCCCGTCCGACCCGGCGGGCCACCCGCTTCTCGCCCGGCACTCGGCCGCCCTCGAACTGTTCACCGACCGCGTGCACGCGGTCGGGGCCGACCAGTGGGACGCGGCGACGCCCTGCACCGACTGGTCCGTGCACGACCTCGTCAACCACCTCACCACCGAGCAGCTCTGGGTGCCCTCGCTCGTCCGCGACGGCGCCACCATGGAATCCGTCGGCGATGCCTTCGACGGCGACATGCTCGGCCCCGACCCGGTCGCCTCCTGGGACACGGCGGCCGCCGCGTCCCGCGAGGCGTTCCGTGAGCCGGGCGCCGTCGACCGCACGGTCCACCTCTCCTTCGGCGACACTGCCGCGGAGTTCTACTGCGGGCAGATGATCACTGACCTCGTCGTGCACGCGTGGGACCTGTCCCGGGCGATCGGCGCGGACGAAAAGCTTCCGGATGATCTCGTTGCCTTCTCGCTGCGGGAAACCAAGCCGTACGCTGCGGACTTGGCGAAGAGCGGACTCTTTGCCCCCGCGGTGGAACCACCGCAGGGCGCCGACGCGCAGACGGAGCTGCTGAGTCTGCTGGGGCGCCAGGTGTAGCCACGGGGGAGGGCGAGTGATGTCGGGGGAGCGGGTGAGTCACGCGTGAGTGGCCAGGCGATGACGTCGTTCAGTACCGCGAACGTGGACGAGGCACGGCGGATGATCGGGTCCGCGTTCTACAACAACTCCATGGATGTCATCGACGGGCCGCGCACTTTCCGGGCCGAGTTCGAGATCGGGCAGCTCGGCGCGCTCACCGTCGGAGAGCTGAGCTGCGGCGCCGACGTGCGGATGCGGTTCGGCGAACTGGGCGCCTACCACGTGAACATCCTGCTCGGCGGGCACATGAACTTCAGTCAGGGCGGCGGCGCGGGCACCGTCGCGACGGCGGAACGGGCCGGGGTGTTCCAGCCCGTCGGCGACACCGTGGTGGAGCGGTGGACCGGCGACTGCCGGCTGCTCGCGGTGAAGGTGGACCGCGAGACGCTCGACCAACGCCTGGATCAGCTCATCGGGCGGCCCGTCCGCGCCCCGCTGACGCTCGCCCCCGAACTCGACACCACCCGTGGCCCGGGAAGAAGTTGGGCCCGGCTCGTCGCGACGGTGATGGAGGACCTGCGCGAGGATCCCGGCTCGTCGCAGACCCAGGCATCGCTGCCGGCGCTCTGCATGTCGCCGCTGGTCGCAGCGCCCCTCCAGGAGGCGATCCTGAACGGGCTGCTGCTCGCCGTCGAGCATCCCTTCCGTGACGAACTCACCGCTCCGGCACGGAAGCTGCGCCCGGCGCCGGTGAAGCGCGCGATGGACGCCGTCGAGGAGCGGCCCGAGCATCCGTTCACGCCTGCCGGGCTGGCCGCCGAGGCGCGGGTCGGGGTGCGCTGGCTCCAGGAGGCGTTCCGGCGCTACGTGGGGATGTCGCCCATGGCGTACGTACGGGACGTACGGCTGGCCCGCGTGCGTGACGAACTGCGGGCGGCGGAGCCCGGCGAGATCAGTGTGAGCGAGGTGGCGCACCGGTGGGGCTTCAGCCATCTGGGGAGGTTCGCCGAGCAGTACCACGCCCGGTTCGGGGAGCTGCCGTCCCAGACGCTGCGGAGCTGAACGGCTGCGGCTGAACTGCGGCGAAGGTGAACCGTGCGCTATGCGGACAGTGGCCGCGCTCAGCGGATCGTGACCTTCCGGTAGCTGATTTATCGTTTCACTTGTCACCGGCTGGGCCGGTCGCCACCCACGGGTCCTTAGCCCGCCCCAGGGGTCGCGGCCGTGACGGACCGCCGGGGATGTTCCGGCCCGGCCCCAGGCCGGGCCGGGCCCGAGCCGCGGGTCCGGTCGCTCCCCCTGCACAACCCGTGCAACCGGACCCGCTGCCTCGGGCCGGGCCAGGACCCCGCCCGGCCCGAGGGCCGGGTCCGCGGACTGAACTGGCGTGCGAATGGCGGCGGCTCAGGCCGACGCGGCGAGATCCCCGAGGGTCACCATCCCCACCGGATGTCCGTCCTCGACGACCGGCAGCCTGCGCACGGCGTATTCGAGCATCAGACTGACGGCCGACGCCACGGCGTCATCCGGAGCGACCATCACCGGGTTCGGGGTGCAGATGGCCTGCGCGCTGACGGTGAGGGGATCGGCGCCGTCGGCGACGGCGCGCAGCGTGATGTCCCGGTCGGTGAGCACACCGACCACCCGGCCCGCCGTGGCCACCAGAACATGGCCGATGTCCTGTGCGCGCATCAACTGTGCCGCTTCGACCAGCGAGGCATCGGGTCCTACCGCCACGACGCCCGGTGTCATGACGTCCCTTACGACAACAGTCATGGTTGGGCCCTTCCCTGCGGGGGTGACTGGTCCCGCCGCAGTACCCGTGTGAGACAGGTCCATGCGGGTTCGCCCGGAGGAAAGTGAGGCGAGCGACACGGGGCCCGGTCCCGGCCCGTGTTTGTCCCCGAGGCCTCGGGGCAGGCGAAGTGGACAGTGCTTCGGAACGGAGGCACGTCCGTGGGTGCGGCTTGTGCTCGCCCCGGGTGTGCCCCGTCGCGACTTCGCGCGCATCCCACGGTGACTCTTCAACCCAAGGCACCCAAAAGGGAGTTGCGACGCATCATGCGATCCGACGCGCGACAGACGAAGCGCCATCCGCACGACGACGCCCCCGACACCGCGGCCGCTTTCCGCAGGCTGACCGAGATGCCGCAAGGCCCTGAACGTGACGCACTTCGACAGGAGTTGGTCAGGGCCTGGCTGCCGATGGCCGAACGGCTCGCGGGCCGGTTCCGCAACCGCGGTGAAGCACTGGACGACTTGCGTCAGGTCGCGGCCCTCGGTCTGGTCAAGGCCGTCGACCGGTACGACCCCGAGCGCGGCAGCGCCTTCGAGAGCTATGCCGTGCCGACCGTCACCGGCGAGATCAAGCGCCACTTCCGTGACCACATGTGGAGCCTCCATGTGCCGCGCCGCGTACAGGACTTGCGCAACCGGGTCCGGTTCGCCCGTCAGGAGCTGACGCAGACCGTCCCCGGGCGGGCGCCGACGCTCACCGAGATCGCCGAGAAGGCTCAGCTGTCCCAGGAGGACGCGGCCGCCGGTCTCGAGGCGCTCGAAAGTTTCACCGCGCTCTCCCTTGACGCCGAACTGCCGGGCAGCGAGGACGGATACGCGCTGCGGGACACACTCGGTGCGTCCGACCCCGCGCTCGATGTCGTCATCGACCGTGAGGCCGTCAAGCCGCGCATCGCCGCACTGCCCGAGCGGGAGCGCGACATCCTCTACATGCGGTTCTTCGGCGACATGACGCAGAGCCGCATCGCCGAGCAGCTCGGCATCTCCCAGATGCACGTCTCCCGCCTGATCAGCCGCTGCTGCGACCGCCTGCGCGACCAGGTCATGCAGGACGCGGCCTAGTCGCCGCCGGTGACCAGGGGGCTCGTCCGACGGGTCATGGCCAGTGCGATGTGGCGTGACATCACGTCGACCGCCTGCGCCTCGGCCATCGAGAAGGCGAGCCGCGCCCCGCTCCTGAACAGCGTGAGGACGCCCTCGACCGGACCGTCCGAGCGTCCCCTCAGCGGCACGCACAGCAGGGACGTCACCTGCGCGCGTACGAGGACGGGGGCGCCGGACGAGTCGAGGCCGAAGGACTCCGGGTCCTCCGGACGGACCTGGAGCATGGGTGCTCCGCCGCGTGCGGCCTCGGCGACGAGGGGGCACGTGGCGGGGGCCTGCGCGAGGATATCGTCGACCGGCGCGTCCTTGGGGCCGAGGACGGTCGTACGCCGCTGTCGCGCGGCCCCTTCGTCGGCTATCACCCAGTCCGCGAACCGCGGATGCAGCACCCCGGCCGCCCGTTCGAGCACGGCCGCGCGGTCCCCCGCGGGAGCGGTGAGCAGGGCGGTGGTCATGGCGTCCGCGAGGTCGAGACGTGCCGCGTGCCGGGTCGTCTCGCCGAGGTCGGGAGCGGGAGCCGTGGCCGGGGGCTCGTGCGGCGCTGCTCGGGAGCCAGCGGGTTGCGTGCCCGGCTGCAGCACTACCAGGACCGCCGTACGCGGCTCCGTCCCCGGCCGCAGCGCGGTGAGTGTCGCGCGGACCGGGAGGCGCGGATCGCGCTGGAGGTGGACGGTGAGGCTGCGGTCGCCGTCGCCGCGCGCGACCGCCGCGGTCTGCGAGCGGAACGCGACCCGGTCCGCGTGCAGCAGGAATCCGGTCAGTGGCCTGCCGGTCGCGTAGCCGGCGCGTACGCCCGTGAAGCCGGTCGCCGCGAAGTTCATCCGCCGGACCACCGACTCCCGGTCGATCAGGGCGACGGGCAGAGGGACGCGCTGGAAGATGGCCCGCAGCAGCCCCTGCTCGTCCCGGTCGGGGACGCCGCCGCCCAGGTGGCCGTCCGAGGCGAGCTGTTCGTAGAGGGGCATCAACCGGTCGGCGACATGGTCGAGTTCGAAGATCGCCGCATCCAGGACCGTGCCGAGATCGTCCTTCGGTACGGAGCGGGCTGACTTCAACTCGGTGACGCGGCGCATGAAATCCGCAATGTCTTCACCGAACTCCTCCGTTTTGGCCATGTGCTGAACGTATCTGCTGCGGCCGTTTTCCGGGGAGTCTCAAGGGAAGGCGGGGGAGAGAAGGAGGAGGAAACAATCATGCCCCTTTTACCGGAACCGGACCTGGCAGGACCGGAGTCGGCGATGCCGGGACGCAGGCTCTCGGAACTGGCCGAACAGGCCGTGCGCTGCACCACCGCGTGCTGCGGCGCGGGCACCACCGTCTCGGAAGGCGGCAGCGAGCAAGCCGCGTCGGTGACCCACCCCGACCTGGCCGGTCTCGTCTCCGTCCAGTTGAGTTCGGGCGACGGGCCCATACCGGCCGCGCACGAGCGGGGCGCGCCGGTGGAGACCGGTGACCTGCTGCGGGACGAACGGTGGCCCGAGTACCGCGCCATGGCGCTCGACTCCGGCGTGCGCTCCAGCGTCACGCTCCCCTTCCAGTGCGCGGGGCTCACGGTCACCCTGACCCTGTTCAGCTTCCGCCCCGACACTCTGGACGACGTCCGGCACGGACCCGCCCAGGCCCTCGGCGATCTCGCCACGACCGGCCTGGTCCGCGACCGCCGCTACCGCGCGGCCCTCACCGAACTCGACCACCTCGGCACGGCCCTGCGCACCCGCCCCGTGGTCGACCAGGCCTGCGGCATCATCATGCATGTCCTGACCTGCGACGCGGACAAGGCTTTCACGATGCTGCGCCGCATCTCCCAGACCACGAACCGCAAGCTGGCCGATGTCGCGGCGGCGGTGGTCCAGAAGCGGGGGAAGGGGCTTGAGCGAGAGCTGGCGGGGCTCGCCGCCGAAGAAGGAAACCACCCGGCCGGAGGCCCCCGCGCGCGCTGAGCGGCCGGTCGCGTTTCGATGGGTTCATGCGGACGGAATCCGAAGGCCGTGGGCCTGTCCGGTACGGGCCTCCCCTGCCGGAGCCGGGCCTGCCTGTCCTGCCCGAGCTTTCCGCCGTGCTCGCCGGTGCCGCGGGCCGTGCCTACGCGCAACCGCCCGGCGGCAGCCCCGCGCTCCTGGACGCCGCGAGCGGCTACTGGGCCCGGCGCGGCCTCCCGGTGGAGCGGGACCAGGTCGTCGCCGCGCCCGGAGCCGCGCCCCTGCTGCTCGCGCTGACCGCCGCGCTCGGCGGCGGCGACGTCCTGCTCCCGCGCCCCTGTCCCGCCTGGTGGGCGCCGCAGGTACGGCTGCTCGGCCGGTCGGTGTACCACGTGCCCACGCCCGCCGAATGCGGTGGCGTCCCCGATCCCTACGCCCTCCTGGAGACCGTCCGGCGCATCCGGGCCGAGGGAGGCACCCCGCGCCTTCTCGTACTCTCCGTCGCCGACGACCCCACCGCCACCGTGCCGCCGCCGGAGGTGCTGCACGAAGCCGTGGAGGCGGCGGCGGACGAGGGGCTGCACATCGTCAGCGACGAGACCTGGCGCGACACCCTGCACCGGCCGCACGACACCTTGCTCATCGGCCCCGCCGAGATGGCCCCCGGACGGGTGACGGTCCTGACTGACCTCTCCGGAGCGTTCCTGCCGCCGGGCTGGCCCGCCGCGGTCGCCCGGTTCCCGCCCGATGCGCGGGGCTCCGCGCTGCGGGCCCGCACCCTGGACGTCCTCACCGCACTCGGCGCGTGCGTGGCGGCGCCGGTCGGGGCGGTGGCGTCGTACGCCCTGGGCGAGCCGGACGAGGTGACAGGGCGCCTCGCCCGTGCGACCGGCCTGCACGCACGCGTGTCCGCCGCCGCGCACCGCGCGGTACTCGCGGCGGGCGCCCTCGCCCGGCCTCCCGCGGCGGGCCGCCATTTCTACGTGGACCTCGGCCCGCTCCGCCCTGCCCTGGCCGCGCGCGGCGTCGGCGACTCACAGGACCTGGAGGACTTCCTCGGCGAACGCCTCGCCATGCCCGCACCCGGCGGCCACCGTTTCGGCGACGAACTGGGGGCGCTGCGCGTACGTCTGTCCACCGGACCGCTGCTCGGCTCGACCCGGCAGGAGCGCCTGGCGTCTCTCACCGCACCGGACGCGCTGGAACTGCCGCACGTGGAGCGGGCGTTGAGCCTGCTCGCAGCCGCCTTCGGCGATCTCCGCGCGTCCCGGGCGTTCGGCTAGGACGCGGTCCTTCGGACCTTGCGCCACACCGTCGGTGCCGTGCTGATCAGCACCGTCAGACCGACCGCCACCACCACGCCCTCCCACGGCTCGTTGAAGAGCGAGCCGCCGAGGATGCCGATCAGCTGGTACGTCAGGGCCCAGGCGAGGCACGCGGGGACGTCCCCGCGGGCGAACTCGCGCAGCGGCATCTTCGCCATCAGGCAGGCCAGCATCACCGGAATGCGCCCGGCGGGGACGAGCCGGGAGAGGACGAGGACCAGGACGCCGTGTTCCGCGAGTTTGTTCTGCGCCTGCGCGAGACGGTCCTCGGGCGCGCGGTCACGGATCGCCGCGAGCCAGCGCGAGCCGTTCTTCGAGTGCATGCCGCGCCGACCGAGCCAGTACAGCGCGATGTCCCCGAGGAACGCGGCGAGCGACGACACCCCGAACACCACGAGCAGCGTGAGGGGCGCCGTCTGGTGCAGGGCCACCACCGCGGCCGAGCTGACCAGTGCGCCCGTGGGCACCACGGGCACAAGGGCGCCCACCAGGATGAGCAGGAACAACGACGGATAGCCGACCGCCTGCTGCGTCGACTCCGGCGTCACCTGCGCCGTCAGGGAGAGGATCACTGAGGCTCTCCTCCGAAGATCTCGGGCCGCACGCTCTCGCCGTGCCCCAGGCGGTGCACCGCCACGTCGGGCGCGAGCCGCGCCGCCTGGCGCACGAACTCCTCGCCCGGCGTATGGAATTCATGCGGCCGTACGGCGTCCATGCCGATCGGCCAGTACGTCCCGTAGTGCACCGGCACCGCGCTGCGCGGCGCGATCCTGGCCAGGGCGACCGCCGCCCGACCCGCGTCCAGGTGGCCATGGCCGAGATAGGGCCCCCAGCCGCCGACCGGCAGGAGCGCCACGTCGACGTCCCCGACCTCCTCGGCCATCGAGTCGAAGAGCCCGGTGTCCCCGGCGAAGTACGTCCGCGCCTCACCCCGCACCACGAAGCCGAGGGCGGGTGTGCCGTGCGGTCCGACAGGCAGCCGCCGCCCGTCGTGCCGCGCCGTCACCACGCGTACGACGAGGTCACCCACCCGCACCTCGTCCCCCGGCACGACTTCGACGAGACGCAGATGGGAGAGCCTGCGCGCGAGCCCCGGCACGTGCCGGCGTGAGCCGCGCGGGAGCAGCACACGGGTACCGGGGGCGATCCGCGCGAGGGACGGCAGATGCAGATGATCGGCGTGCAGATGGGAGAGGAGCACGGCGTCGGCGACGGCGGCCTCGGGAGGCGGGAGCGCGCCTCTGCGCCGGCGCAGATGAGCGAGTCGCGGGGCGAAAAGCGGGTCGGTGAGCACCCTCAGCCCCGAATCCTCGACCGTGCAGGTGGCATGACCCCACCAGGTGATCTCCACCGGCACTCCGGTTCCTCCTTCGCGCGACTGTTTACGAGCCTACGGCCAGGAGTAGGGTCTTCGGCTGACGCCAGTGGTGAGGACGCCAGAGGTGAGGGAGACGCGATGGGAGATGCCACGAGCGTGAGAGTGGTGCGGGTCGCGGCGATCGCCAGCCTGACACCCCTTGAGGAGCTGGACGCCGATCCCTTCCTGGTGGACTCCCGCAGCCAGCACGCGATGTGCGCGCGGTGGGCCGCCGCCAGGGGGTACGTCATCGTCCGCGAGCTCGTCGTCCGCGGGCTGCCCACCGGCCACGCCGTGTTCTGGGCCGACGTGGACGAGGGACTCGTGGACCTCTTCGTCGTGCCGAGCCGCCGCGTCCTGGACCGCGCGCTGCGCTCACCGGACGAGTTCACCGCGGAGTGCGGGCGGCGTGGTGTGCGGATCGAGACGGCGGGTCTCGAGGAACCGTCGTACGACGCGGTGATGAAGGCCCACGTCCACCGGCGGCTTTCCATGCCGACAGCGGGGTACGACGGCCGCTGACCCGTCCCGCCCACTCACCCGTTCACCCTGTGACACGCTGGTGTCCGGATCTGTCATGAAACGTGAGGCGGCGCGGCGTGGGGCGAGGGCGATGGCGTGCGGTCGGCAGTGCTCTGTGGCGCTCCGTCGCCGTGTGGTTGGTCAGTACGCTCACCATGCTCGCGCTCGCCGGGATCCTGCCCGACTTCAAGCTGCAGGCGGACAACGGCGACAGCGCCACCCGCATCGCCGTCACGGCCGCCCTGGGCGCCGGCGCCTTCGGACTGCTCTCCTCCCTGGTCTGGCCCCTGCTCGTGCGGGCGCTGCTGCTCGTGCCCGCGCTCGTCCTGGGGCTTCTCGCCTTCTTCCTCAACGGCTCGCTGCTGCTGCTCGCCCTGAGGCTCATCCCCGACGGCCGCGGTGACGCCAACCCCGAGACCGCCGTCGTCGTGGCCGCCGTCATGTCCGCCGTGGCCTCCGCCACCGGCGGTGCCCTCGCCGTCCGCGACGACGACGCCTACCGCCGCCGCCTCTACCGCCTCGCCGACCGCCGACGCCGCCGACGCCGTGCCGAGGGGCAGTCCGGTCCCGTCCCGCCCGGCACGGTCTTCATCCAGCTCGACGGTGTGGGCCACGACGTCCTGCGCACCGCCGTGCGGAAGGGCCTGATGCCGACCGTCGCGGGCTGGCTCGGCCAGGAGGGCGAGCCGAGTTATCGCCTCACCCCCTGGCGCACCGACTGGTCGAGCCAGACCGGGGCGAGCCAGCTCGGCATCCTGCACGGCTCCAACCACGACGTCCCCGCCTTCCGCTGGTACGAGAAGGACACCGGGGAGGTCATGGTCTCCAACCGGCCCGCGTCCGCCGTCGAACTCCAGCGCCGCGCCATCGAGCGCACCGGCGACGGCGGCCTCCTCACCGTCGACGGCGCGAGCCGCGGCAACCTCTTCAGCGGCGGCGCCGAGCAGATCGCCCTCGTGCTCTCCATGGCCGCACGGCGCGGCAAGGAGAACCGCTCGCGCGCCGGGTACTTCGCCTACTTCTCCGACCCCGCCAACGCCGTCCGCACCGCCCTGTCCTTCGTCGCCGAGGTCGGCCGCGAGATCGGCGAGTCGACCCGCGCCCGGATCGGGAAGCGGCGTCCGCGCATCGGCCGCGGCGGGCTCTACCCCCTCATCCGCGCCTTCGCGACCGTCGTCGAGCGCGATGTCGTCGTCACCGCGGTCATCGGGGACATGCTCGTCGGGCGCACCGCGGTCTACGCCGACCTCGTCGCGTACGACGAAGTGGCCCACCACTCGGGGCCGAGCGGCAGCGACGTCGACAAGGTGCTCCAGCGGCTCGACCGGTCCCTGGCGCTGATCGCGAAGGTCGCCGAGCACGCCCCCCGCGCCTACCGCATCGTCGTCCTCTCCGACCACGGCCAGAGCCCGGGCGAGACTTTCCGCGCCCGCTACGGCCTCACCCTCGGCGACCTCGTCAAGGCGGGCTGCGGCCTGCCCGTGCCGCGCAAGGCACGGCGTACGCACAGCGGCGCAGAGGCCCGCGCGGCGGTGCGCGCCGCGCTGCGCCGCCCCGTCGAGGAGGGCGCGGGACAGCACCGCCCCGCCCGCGAGGCGGAGCCCATCGTGCTCGCGTCCGGCAACCTCGGCCTGGTCTCCTTCCCGGACGTGCATCACCGCATGACCCGCGAGGAGATCGACGAGCGCAATCCGGCGCTCCTGCCCACCCTCGCCAACCATCCGGGCATCGGCTTCCTCCTCGTACGCAGCGAAGAGCGCGGCCCGGTCGTCCTCGGCGCACGCGGCAGCGAGGTGTATCTCGACGAGGAACCCGGCGACCTGGGGCCGCTCACGGATTTCGGGCCCGGCGCAGCCGACGCCGTGCGCCGCACCGACGGCTTCCCGCACGTCGCCGACATCATGGTCAACTCCTGGTACGACCCCCAGGACGGCGAAGTCCTCGCCTTCGAGGAGCAGATCGGCTCGCACGGCGGACTCGGTGGCGCGCAGGCCCACCCGTTCCTCCTGTCGCCCCTCGTGCTCTCCGCGCCGCTCGCACCGCTCGACGAAGCGCGCGAACTCGTCGGCGCCGAGCGGGTCCACGGCGTGCTTCGGCGCTGGCTCGCCGAGTATCAGGGGCCGGAGGTTCCGCTGGTGGGAGGGGGTGCGACGGCTGCGGAGGATTCCCGGCCCGGCGGCCCCGGCGGCACAGCTCTTGCGGCCACCGACCCCGCCGTACAGGACAAAACACGCTGATTTTGAGCGGTTCCCGCCGTGCCCGACGATGTCTGACGCCCCGGCGATCCCGGGCGTCCGGCACGATGAGAGGCACCACCCCATGCACGACACCGGAACCGCGATCAAGACGGCTCCGGCCCCCGACCAGGAAGAACTGCACGCGGACCAGCACGCAGAACGCGGCAGCAGGCACGCCCGCCGCTTCGGCCTCCCCATCGCCACCTGCCTCGTCATGGGCAACATCATCGGCGGCGGCATCTTCCTGCTCCCGGCCTCCGTCGCCCCCTTCGGGACCATCAGCCTCGTCGCGTTCGGCGTCCTGACCGTGGGCGCGATCGCCCTCGCCCTGGTCTTCGGACGGCTCGCGCAGCGCGACCCGCGCACCGGCGGACCGTACGTCTACGCGCGTGAGGCGTTCGGCGACTTCGCGGGCTTCCTCGCCGCCTGGTCGTACTGGGCCACCACCTGGGTGTCGAACGCCGCGCTCGCCGTCGCCGCCGTCGGCTATCTGGACGTCCTGATACCGGTCGGCGACCACAAGTGGACCGCCTGCCTTGCCGCCCTCGTCCTGCAACTCCTGCCCGCACTCGCGAACCTCGCGGGCACCCGTTACGTGGGTGCCGTCCAACTCGTCGCCACCGTACTGAAGTTCCTGCCCCTGCTCCTCGTCGCGATCGGCGGGCTCTTCTTCTTCGACAGCGCCAACCTCGGGCCCTTCCAGGCGAGCGGCGACAGCCCGGTCGGCGCCGTCTCCGCGTCCGCCGCGATCCTGCTCTTCTCCTACCTGGGAGTGGAGTCGGCCGCCGTCAGCGCCGGTGAGGTGCGCGACCCGCGCCGCAACGTCGGGCGCGCCACCATCCTCGGCACCCTGGGCGCCGCCCTCGTCTATCTGCTCGGCACCATCGCCGTCTTCGGCACCGTCGCCCACGACAAGCTCGTCGGCTCCACCGCGCCGTTCTCCGACGCCGTCAATGCCATGTTCGGCGGCTCCTGGGGCGGCACGGCGGTGGCGCTCGCCGCGCTCGTCTCGATGGTCGGCGCCCTCAACGGCTGGACCCTCCTGAGTGCCCAGACGCCGTACGCCGCAGCCAAGGACGGGCTCTTCCCGAGCGCCTTCGGCAAGAAGAAGCGCGGCGTGCCGACCGTGGGCGTCCTGGTCACCGTCGTCCTCGCCTCGGCGCTCACCGTCTACAACTACACGGCGGGATCGAGCGGCGTCTTCGAGTCCCTCGTCCTGATCACCACGTTCACCGCGACCGTGCCCTACCTCCTGGCCACCGCCGCGCAGATTTACTTCCTCGTCTCCGGGCAGGGCGAGCGCGTCAACCGCGCACGCCTGGCGCGGGACGGCATCCTCGCGGGCATCGCGTTCGGATTCTCCATGTGGCTCGTCGCCGGGTCCGGGTACGCGGCCGTCTACCAGGGGGTCCTGTTCCTCTTCGCGGGCGTGCTCGTGTACGCGTGGATGGCGGCCCGCAAGGAGCGGACCGCCACCCACTGATTCCCCGGCCCCCGTCGGCCCGGGATCTCCTCCCCCCTCGTACCGATCCCCCCTCGTGCCGAACTACCTGGCGAGCGGTGCGACCACCCAGCGGCGGGTGGTGAACATGCCGTCGGGCGGGCCGATCTCGATCAGCTTGCGGGCGGCCGGGTAGGCCTCGTTGCCCTCGATCTCATAGCCGACGTCGAACGTGCCGGGCACGTCCCTGACCTGGGGCTCCTGCGGTGCCTTCGCACCCTTGCCGCCCGTCTCGCCCGCCGTGACGGTGGCGAGCTCGGCCAGCAGCCTCTGCTGGGCCGCGGCCAGGGCCTGGCGCGGGTCGCGTGCCCGCGGCGCCGCCGTCGCCTTGCCGCCCTGGGGAGGCGGCGAGATGTCGGTGCTCGGCTCGCGCGTCGTGCCGGTGGCCTCGCGCGTGGAGATCTGCGCCTGGACGACGGTCGCGTCATTGTCCAGAACCACACGGACGATGCCGCGGTCGGGCGTGATGACCGGTACGCCGTCGAAGACCTGCCGGAACGTCACATGGGTCTCCAGGGACACCGGCTGCCCGATCTCGGAGCCGTCCTTCGCCCCGGAGTTCTGCATCAGGTCGTGCACGCTGTCCACGACGAGCTCGGCGCCGTCGGCGTGCTGCTCGGCGAACGCGCGCGCCGCCTCGACGGCACGCTCCGTGGGCAGCTGCCGGAGGTTGCGGTGGTTGGCCTCGGCGAGCTTGACCCACCGGACGGCGTGCGGCGCCGTGGAGATGATCCGGTCACCGGAGGTGGCGTTGAGCACGCCCTGCCGCTCGACCTGTACCTCTTGCAGCGCCGCCGACGGGAAGTCGGCGATGCGGCCCAGCTTGGTGAGCTCCTCGCCGGGGTCGCGCGGCGCGAGCTGCACGATCTGCGGGCTGCTCGGCGCGAGCGTCAGCGGCTCCCTGAGGCTGTCGCGGGCGTAGTACCAGCGCCACGCGTACCAGTTGTCCGGCACGTGCTCGCGGTACAGGGTGCGCTCGCCGTTGAGCCTTGCGGTGGCCTCTGCCTGGTTGGCGCCGACCGCCGCGACCGAGGGCGCCTGGCCCTTGTAGATGTCCCAGCTCGCGTTCAGCCACGCGTCGGTGAACGTCTGCCCGGCCCGCCACTTCTCCCAGAACTTCTTGCCGTAGTCCGGGCTGTCGATGCTGACGGTCTCGAACCCGAAGATCATGCGGAAGCCGATGTTGGGCCCCGCCCACGTGCGGATCGGGGAGTGCCCGCCGAGCACCCTGAGCGAGTTGCACGTGGACCAGAAGACATAGTTCGCCTTCTCGTTGCCCAGTGCCATCCGGTTGGACACCGCGTCACTGCGGCCGTCCCAGACCGCGCCCAGTGGCGCGAAGAAGACGCCGTTGCCGTCCATACCGCCGTGGCCCGAGTGGTACACGGCGACCACCGCGTCCATCCCGTACCGGTCCTGCCAGTTGTCGTACGTCTCTTCGTACGCCCAGACCTGCGCCCCGCCGTCCGCGAACCAGAAGTTGCGGTCGTAGAACTGCTGGAGGTACGCCAGCCACCCGGTGGCATCGGCGTGGGTGTGGAAGAGGGGTGACTGGTTGACGAACTTCTGGATGCTGAAGGCGCCCCACCAGCCGAACGTCGAGTCGCGTGGAGTGGCGGCCCCCGGCTTCGCCCCTTCCAGCGGGGACGGACCGTGGTCCGAGTAGTTCATGCGCATGGCCAAACCCCCTGAGTGATCTCCTCGTCTGTGCGAGGGGGCCTCAAAGTGTCACCGCCGGACTGCCTTGCCCAGTTGCCATTCCGGCCATAGCTACTGCGCACCAGGGCTCTCGTCGCGCCTCGGACGCCTCAGTAACCGTCACCCGTGGGCCGGTCATCGGCGTGAGCCGAGCCCGGGTGTGATCGGATGGGCGCACGGAAGTTCCGGAACATCACGGAACCGCACTGAAGGGAACTACATCGTGGCTACCACGCGCTCCGCGCACACGGTCTGGGAAGGCAACCTGCTGGAGGGCTCCGGCACCGTCACCTTCGACTCCTCCGGGATCGGGGAGCAGGCCGTGTCTTGGCCGTCCCGCGCCGAGCAGGCCAACGGCAAGACCAGCCCGGAGGAGCTGATCGCCGCCGCGCACTCCAGCTGCTTCTCCATGGCCTTCTCCAACGGCCTCGCCCAGGCCGGCAACCCGCCGACCCGCCTGGTCACGTCCGCTGACGTGACGTTCCAGCCGGGCACCGGCATCACCGGCATCCACCTCACCGTCGAGGGCACGGTGCCGGGCATCGACGAGGCCGCGTTCACCGCCGCCGCCGAGGACGCCAAGAAGAACTGCCCCGTGAGCCAGGCGCTGACGGGCACGACGATCACGCTGACGGCGAAGCTGGCCTGACGCACGGCTCGTCGGGCACGGAAGGCTTTCCGGCCATTTTCTGATTGTGCCGCCGTTCCCTCGGGGACGGCGGCACAGTCATAGGCGGCATTGACAACAAGCCGCTCAAGTTTTGTGATGGAGGTCGAAGTACGTCGGTTAACGGGCTCGCGGTGGAAGGGACTGGACATGGCACGTGCAGTCGGGATCGACCTCGGTACGACGAACTCGGTGGTGGCCGTCCTGGAGGGTGGTGATCCCACCGTCGTCGCCAACGCGGAGGGAGCACGCACCACCCCCTCGGTCATCGCCTTCGCGAAGAACGGCGACGTCCTGGTCGGAGAGGTCGCCAAGCGGCAGGCGGTCACCAATGTGGAGCGGACCGCACGCTCCGTCAAGCGCTATATGGGCGACGGGAGTTGGCGTTTCCCGGAGGACGGGTCCGTGGACGGTACCCGCTACACCGCCCAGGAGCTCTCCGCCCGTGTCCTGCAGAAGCTCAAGCGTGACGCCGAGTCCTATCTGGGCGAGGACGTCACGGACGCGGTCGTCACCGTCCCCGCGTACTTCGACGACACACAGCGCCAGGCCACCAAGGAGGCCGGCGAGATCGCGGGCCTGAAAGTGCTCCGCATCATCAACGAACCGACGGCCGCGGCCCTCGCGTACGGCCTGGACAAGGGCGACGACCAGACGGTCCTCGTCTTCGACCTGGGCGGCGGCACCTTCGACGTCTCGCTCCTGGAGATGGGCGAAGGCGTCATCGAGGTCAAGGCCACCAACGGCGACACCCAGCTCGGCGGCGACGACTGGGACCAGCGCATCGTCGAGCACCTGGTGCGGCAGTTCAAGAACGGGCACGGGGTGGACCTCGGCAAGGACAAAATGGCGCTGCAACGCCTGCGCGAGGCCGCCGAGAAGGCGAAGATCGAGCTGTCGTCGTCGAGCGAGACGGACATCAATCTGCCGTACGTCACCGCGTCGGCGGAAGGCCCGCTGCACCTGGCGGAGAAGCTGACCCGCGCTCAGTTCCAGGAGCTGACGGCTGACTTGCTTGAGCGCTGTCGCGGCCCCTTCCACCAGGCGGTGAAGGACGCGGGCGTGAAGCTCTCGGCCGTGGACCACGTGATCCTGGTGGGCGGCTCGACGCGGATGCCCGCGGTGACCGAACTGGTCAAGGAACTCACCGGGAGCGAGCCGCACAAGGGGGTCAACCCCGACGAGGTGGTGGCGCTCGGCGCGGCGCTCCAGGCGGGTGTGATCAGGGGTGACGTGAAGGACGTACTGCTCCTTGACGTGACGCCGCTGTCCCTCGGGATCGAGACCAAGGGCGGCATCATGACCAAGCTCATCGAACGCAACACGACCATTCCCACCCGGCGTTCGGAAACCTTCTCGACCGCCGAGGACAACCAGCCCTCGGTCGGCATCCAGGTCTTCCAGGGTGAGCGGGAGATAGCCGCGTACAACAAGAAGCTGGGCGTCTTCGACCTCACGGGGCTGCCACCGGCTCCCCGCGGCGTCCCCAAGATCGAGGTCACCTTCGACATCGACGCCAACGGCATCATGCACGTCTCCGCGAAGGACGAGGCGACGGGGCGCGAGCAGCGCATGACGGTGACGGGCGGTTCCGCGCTGCCCAAGGACGACATCAACCGCATGGTGCGGGAGGCGGAGGAGCACGCGGAGGAGGACCGCAAGCGGCGCGAGGCCGCCGAGACCCGCAACCAGGCGGAGCAACTCGTCTACCAGACGGAGCGGTTCCTGCAGGAGAACGAGGAGCGGATCCCCGCGGAGACCAGGACCGAAGTGGAGGCGGCGGCCACGGAGTTGAAGGCACTCCTGAAGGACAAGGCCGACGACACGGCGGCGTTGCGCGTGGGCGCGGAGAAGCTGGCATCCGTGAGCCAGAAGATGGGCCAGGCCATGTACGCGGCTTCTGGCGAGGGCGCCCAGCAGGAACAGGGGACCCCGGGCGCCTCCGCCGAGGAGGGCGTGGTGGACGCGGAGATCGTGGACGACGAGAAGCCGGGGGAGGGCAAGGAGAAAGGCACTGGCAGCTAGCCTTCCCCGTCCCGGAGGTGGGGGTGGGAATCAGGACCCCGTCTTCTCCCAGCCCCGCCGCTCCGGACGCGGCCCGACCCTGCTCGGGTCCTTGCTCCGGTACACCACGTACGGCCGGAACAGATACTGCACCGGCGCGCTGAACATGTGCACGAGCCGCGTGAACGGAATCAGCGCGAACAGCGCCATCCCGACCACCGCATGGATCTGATACAGCACCGGAACTCCCGCCATCATTCCGGTGTCCGGCTGGAGGGTGAAGAGGCTGCGCGCCCAAGGAGCGATGGACTCACGGTAGTTGTAGCCGTCGCCCGACGCGTGCGTCAGCTTGGCCACCATGCCGAGCACGATCGCCGCGAACAGCACCAGATACATCAGCTTGTCGTTGGCGGTCGTCGCCCGGAACACCGGCGCGTTGGTGCGCCGCCGGTAGAGCAGCAGCAGGATGCCGAGCACCAGCATGATGCCCGCCGCCGTACCGCCGTACAGCGAGAACAGGTGGTACGTGTGCTCGCTCACGCCCACCTTCTCCGTCCACGACTCCGGGACGAAGAGACCGACCAGATGTCCGACGAGGACGAAGAGGATGCCGTAGTGGAACATCGGTGACGCGATGTTCAGGAGCTTCGACTCGTAGACCTGTGAGGAACGCGTCGTCCAGCCGAACTTGTCGTAGCGATAGCGCCAGAAGAGGCCCGCCACCAGGAGGACGACGGCCACGTACGGGATGACGCCCCACAGCAGCGTTCTCATCAGT
Source organism: Streptomyces sp. NPDC056486 (assembly GCF_042795295.1). Taxonomy (NCBI): domain Bacteria; kingdom Bacillati; phylum Actinomycetota; class Actinomycetes; order Kitasatosporales; family Streptomycetaceae; genus Streptomyces; species Streptomyces sp. NPDC056486. Next base: position 10,095 of record NZ_JBHTSF010000031.1, on the reverse strand, counting down.
GCTCCCCGATCATTGCGAAGGGTTCAAGGCCGACGTCCTCCCGCGGGGGCCCCGACCGGGCAAGGGCCTGTGCCTCGGCCCGGTCCTTCGGCGACGGCCCCGGCAGCGTCGCGCACACCGCCTGGAGCACGGGCGCGTACGGCGTGCCGAAGTCGGTGAGGGCGAGCCGCAGCAGCTCAAGGCCCGGGCGGTGCTCCTCCAGGAGCACAGGACCCGCGTGCGCGGAGAACTCCAGGACCGCGGGCAGGAAGTCAGGCAGCTCCTCGCCGGTGAACTCCATCCCGTGCTCCCGGTAGACCTCCTTGAAGCGGACCAGGGCCATCCCGCGGCGCCGCGTGTCACCGTCGCGCCACCAGCTCAGGTAGAGGCTGTGGCGGTTCTTGAAGTCGAAGACCTTGACGTAGTGCGCGGCAAGATCGGACGGGTCGGTCGCCGCGGCATGGGTCAGGAAGGTCTCCAACTCGGGTGCTGCGGCCCGTAGTTGGGGCAGCAGGGAGCGGAACTCTTCGTCCGGGTAGGACAGGCAGTGCGCGGCTGCCTGGTAGAGCACGGCATGGTCGCTCACAGTGTGTCCTTCTCGGCGGCGGACGGCTGCTCGTCGGCGGTCTGCCGGTCCCGCAGCGCGTGGAAGTTCTCGATGGTCACAAGGGGCAGTTGCTTGCGGCCCGAGTCCTGGCCGAACGGACCGTCCCCGCCCATGCCGGGGCCGCCCTCGTGGTCGAGGCTGCACGAGTCCGGCACCGCCGACTCCTCCAGGCGCTTCGCGTCACCGACCGCGGCGGTCGGGATGACGTAGCGGTCCTCGTACTTGGCGATGGCGAGGAGCCGGTACATCTCCTCGATCTCCTGGGCCGACATGCCCACGGCGTCGGCGACCGAACTGTCCGGCTGGTCACCGAGGTTGATCGCCCGCATGTGCGCCCGCATCGCCGCCAGCTTCTCCAGGGAGGCCCGCACCGGGCCCACGTCACCGGCCGTGAAGATCTCCGCCAGGTATTCGAGCGGGATGCGCAGCGTGTCGATCGCGCCGAACAGGTTGTCCAGGTCCTCGCCGTCGTGCCCGGTCTCGCTGAGCGCGTCCACGACGGGCGACAACGGCGGGATGTACCAGACCATCGGCATCGTCCGGTACTCCGGATGCAGCGGAAGCGCCACCTTGTACTTGCTGATCAGCGCGTGCACGGGGGAGCGGCGCGCCGCCTCGACCCAGTCGTGGCCGATCCCGGCCCGCTCGGCCTCGCGCCGCACATCGGGGTCCTCCGGGTCGAGAAAGACCCCCAACTGGGACTCGTACAGCGCCGTGTCGTCCTGTACCGACGCCGCCTCCGTCACCTTGTCGGCGTCGTAGAGGATCACACCGAGGTAGCGAAGACGGCCCACGCACGTCTCCGAGCAGACCGTGGGCAGGCCCACCTCCAGGCGCGGGTAACACATCGTGCACTTCTCGGCCTTGCCGGTGCGGTGGTTGAAGTACACCTTCTTGTACGGGCAGCCCGTCACGCACTTGCGCCAGCCCCGGCAGCTGTCCTGGTCGACCAGGACGATGCCGTCCTCCTCGCGCTTGTACATCGCCCCGGAGGGGCAGGCCGCCACGCACGACGGGTTCAGGCAGTGCTCGCAGATCCGCGGCAGATAGAACATGAAGGTCTGCTCGAAGGCGAACTTCACCTTCTCGGCGGCCTTCTCGCGGGTCTTGGCCACCATCGGGTCGAGGTCGCCGTACTCCGTCGCGCCGCCCAGGTTGTCGTCCCAGTTCGACGACCACTCGATTTTCATGGGCTTGCCGCTGATCAGGGAGCGCGGTTCGGCCACGGGATAGTCGTCGCCCAGGGGGGCGTCGGTGAGGTTCTTGTACTCGTACGTCCAGGGCTCGTAGTAGTCCTTGATCTCCGGCAGCTTCGGGTTGGAGAAGATCTCCAGGAGGGCCTTGAACCGGCCGCCGCTCTTGAGCTTGAGTGCGCCCCGCTTGTTCAGCTCCCAGCCGCCGCGCCACTTCTCCTGGTCCTCGTAGCGACGGGGATAGCCCTGGCCCGGACGGGTCTCGACGTTGTTGAACCAGACGTACTCCATGCCGTCGCGGTTGGTCCACGCCTGCTTGCAGGTCACCGAGCAGGTGTGGCAGCCGATGCACTTGTCGAGATTCATGACCATAGCGATCTGTGCCATGACGCGCATCAGTAGGTGACCTCCTGGTTGCGGCGGCGGATGACCGTGACCTCGTCGCGCTGGTTGCCCGTCGGGCCGAGGTAGTTGAACGCCCACGACAACTGGGCGTAACCGCCGATGAGATGGGACGGCTTGAGGATGAGGCGGGTCAGGGAGTTGTGGATGCCGCCGCGCTTGCCGGTGGTCTCCGTCTTGGGGACGTTCACCGTGCGCTCCTGCGCGTGGTGCATGTAGACCGTGCCCGCGGGCATCCGGTGCGAGACGACGGCGCGCGCGACCACCACGCCGTTGCGGTTGACCGCCTCGATCCAGTCGTTGTCCTTCACGCCGATCGCGTCCGCGTCCTGCGGTGCCATCCAGATGCACTGCCCGCCCCGGGAGAGCGACAGCATGAAGAGGTTGTCCTGGTACTCGGAGTGGATGGACCACTTGTTGTGCGGGGTGAGGTAGCGGACCGTCACCTCCTTCTCGCCGTTCGCGCCGAGCTGTGGCTCTCCGAAGAGGCGGTTCATGTCCAGGGGCGGCCGGTAGACGGGCATGGCCTCGCCCAGTTCGTGGATCCAGTCGTGGTCGAGGAAGAAGTGCTGGCGCCCGGTGAGGGTGTGCCAGGGCTTCAGGTGCTCGGTGTTGAGCGTGAACGCCGTGTAGCGCCGCCCACCGGCCTCGCTGCCCGACCACTCGGGCGAGGTGATCACGGGGACGGGGGCCGCCTGTGTGTCGGCGTACGTGACGCGCTTGCCCTCGTGCTCGGCGGCCAGGTGCGCCATCTCCTGGCCCGTGCGCTCCTCCAGGGTGTGGAAGCCCTGGGTGGCGAGGCGGCCGTTCGTCGTGCCGGACAGGGCGAGGATGGTGTTCGCCGCCTTGATCGCCGTGTCCAGGGCGGGGCGTCCGTCGGCGGGGCCGCCGCGTACGACGCCGTTGCGCTCGCGCAGCTCGTCGACCTCCTGGTCGGGACGGAACGCGATGCCCTTCGCGGGAAGACCCAGCTTCTCCGCGAGCGGTCCGAGCGCCGCGAACTTCGCGCCGATCGCGGTGTAGTCCCGCTCGACCACGGTCAGGCCCGGCATCGTCTTGCCCGGGATCGCCTCGCACTCGCCCTTGCGCCAGTCGAGGACGACACCGCCGGGCTGCGCGGTCTCGCCGGGGGTGTCGTGCTGGAGCGCGGTGGCGACGAGGTCCTTGCGTACGCCGAGATGGTCCACGGACAGCTCGCTGAGCCGGTCCGCGATCGCCTTGAACGCGTCGAAGTCGGTACGCGCCTGCCAGGGCGGGTCGACGGCCGGGGTGAAGGAGTGGACGTAGGGATGCATGTCCGTGGAGGACAGGTCGTGCTTCTCGTACCAGGTCGCCGCGGGAAGCACCACGTCCGAGAGCAGCGTCGACGACGTCTGCCGGAAGTCGAGCGAGACGAGCAGATCGAGCTTGCCCTCGGGGGCCTCGTCGCGCCACTTCACCGTGGAGGGCCGCTCGTCGGGCGCCGCCTCCTCCGCCCGCAGCGAGGAGTGCGTGCCGAGGAGATGCTTGCTGAAGTACTCCGCGCCCTTGGCCGACGAGCCGAGCAGGTTGGCGCGCCACAGGGTCAGGACGCGCGGCCAGTTCTCCGGGGCGTCCGGGTCCTCGCAGGCGAAGTTGAGGGTGCCCGCCTTGAGCTCGTCGACGACATTGGCGACCGGGTCGCCCGCAGAGCCCGAAGTCTCGCCCAGCTCGAGGGAGTTACGGTCGAAGGTCGGATAGGACGGCATCCAGCCGGTGCGCGCCGAGAGCGCGAGACAGTCGGCGCCCGTCATCCCCGCGAACCGTCCCTCGCCGAGCGGCGACGCGAGCACGTCTGCCGCGAACTTGTCGTAGCGCCACTGATCGGTGTTGAGGAACCAGTACGCGGCGCCGATCATCTGCCGCGGCGGCCTGCTCCAGTCGTTGGCGCTGGCGAGCGTCGCCCAGCCGGTCGCCGGGCGGCACTTCTCCTGCCCGACGTAGTGCGCCCAGCCGCCGCCGTTGCGGCCCTGACAGCCGGTCAGCTGGAGCAGGGCCAGGAAGGCGCGGTAGATCGTCTCGGAGTGGAACCAGTGGTTGGTCCCCGCCCCCATGAGGATCATGCAGCGGCCCTGCGACTTCTCGGCGGTCCGCGCGAACTCCCGCGCGATCTTCACGGCCTTCGCGGCCGGGACCGAGGTGTGCGCCTCTTGCCAGGCCGGGGTGCCGGGTGCGTCGGCATCCTCGTACGAAGAAGGCCACTCGCCGGGAAGCCCCTCGCGCCCGACGCCGTACTGCGCGAGCAGCAGGTCGAAGACCGTCGTGACCAGCGGCCCGTCCTGCCCGCCGAGCCGCGTGGCGGGCACCCCGCGCCGGACGATCTCACCGCGGCCCTGGCCGTGCGTGCCGCCCTCGGTGTCGAAGCGGGGGAGCAGCACCTCGACGCCCGTCGCGACATCGGAGTCGTGCAGCGAGAGCTGCGGCTTGATGTCGCCGAGCTCCAGATTCCACTTGCCCTTGCCCGAATCGGTCCAGCGGAAGCCCAGCGAGCCGTTCGGGACGGCAGGCTGCCCGGTGTTCTCGTCCAGGACGGCCGTCTTCCAGTCGCCGCCCTCGCCGCTCTGCCCGAGGTCGGTGGCGCGCAGGAACTTCGACGGGACGAACGCGCCGTCGCGCTCGGTCAGCGTCACCAGGAAGGGCAGATCGGTGAACTTGCGTACGTAGTCGGTGAAGAAGTTCGTCTGCCGGTCGACGAAGAACTCCTTGAGGATGACGTGGCCCATCGCGATGGCGAGGGCCCCGTCCGTACCGGGGTGCGGGTGCAGCCACTCGTCGGCGAACTTGGCGTTGTCGGCGTAGTCGGGGGCGACGACCACGACCTTCTGGCCCCGGTAGCGCGCCTCGGCCATCCAGTGGGCGTCCGGCGTGCGCGTCACCGGGACGTTCGAGCCCCACATCATCAGATACGCGGCGTCCCACCAGTCACCCGACTCCGGGACGTCGGTCTGGTCGCCGAACACCTGCGGCGAAGCCACCGGCAGGTCCGCGTACCAGTCGTAGAAGGAGAGCATGGGCGCGCCGATCAGCGACATGAAGCGGGCGCCCGCCGCGTGCGACACCATCGACATCGCGGGGATGGGGGAGAAGCCCGCCACCCGGTCGGGGCCGTGCGTCTTGATCGTGTGGACGTGCGCCGCCGCGATGATCTCGACGGCCTCGTCCCAGGTCGCCCGCACCAACCCGCCCTTGCCGCGCGCCTGTTGGTAGGTCCTGCGCCGCTCCGGGTCGCCCTGGATGTCCGCCCAGGCGAGCACCGGGTCCCGCAGCCGGGACTTCGCCTCGCGGTACATCTCCAGGAGCACGCCGCGCAGGTAGGGGTAGCGCACGCGGGTCGGCGAGTACGTGTACCAGGAGAACGCGGCGCCGCGCGGGCAGCCGCGCGGCTCGTACTCGGGGCGGTCGGGGCCGACGGAGGGGTAGTCGGTCTGCTGGGTCTCCCAGGTGATGATGCCGTCCTTGACGTACACCTTCCAGCGGCAGGAGCCCGTGCAGTTCACGCCGTGCGTCGAGTTCACGACCTTGTCGTGGCTCCACCGGTCCCGGTAGAAGGCGTCCGCGTCCCGGCCGCCGACGAGTCCGATGCTGTGGAGGTCGGGGGCGGCGGTGCCGCGGCGGAAGTACTTCCCCGCGCGCAGCAGCGCGGCGCCGGGCTCGGTCGTGTCTGTCACCCTTGAGCTCCCTAGGTCTGCCTTTCAACGAACCTAGGTGCGGGGTGGCGGGGGCACACGGCGGCGACGGCCGTACGGGTTGTGGGGACGCCTCTCGTGAGGGCTCATCGCGCGCTCCGGGGCACCGTCCTTACCTCTGAGGTAATCGACCCTCGCTCGCGGGCCCGACAGGGTGGTCGTACCGGATCCGGTCCGGCGCACTCCGGCCCGGGTCCGGCCTGTCTCGCCCTTCCACTCCCCAAGGACGGCTTCTCATGTCGACGTACTCCGCGCACCCGCTCACCGCACTGGCCCGCACGAACGACCCGAAGACGATGCTGCGCCGCTTCCTCGCCCTCGACGCGGTCGTGACGGCAGGGAACGGCATCGCGTACGCCGCCGCTTCGGGCCCCCTCGGGCGCTTCCTCGGCGTCGACGCGGGGCTCCTGCTCGGCCTCGGCGTCTTCCTCACGCTGTACGGGGCGGGCGTCGGGTACCTCGCGTCACGCAAGAGCCCGCCCACCCTGCCCGTCCGCGGAGTGATCGAGGCGAACGCGGTCTGGGCGGTGCTCAGTGTCGTCGCCCTGGTCGCCTGGCTCTCGCCCGGCACAGCGGGCGCGGTGTGGATCCCGCTCCAGGCCGTGACCGTCGGCGCTTTCGCCGCCCTGCAGTACGTGGCGCTGCGGGCGCTGCGGTCCTAGGCCCGCGTTCCTAGGCCTGCGGGGGCGCCTCGGTGCCGCGCGCGTCGAAGCGGGTGCGCGCCGCCTCGATCTCGGCGAGGTATTGGTGCGTCCAGGCGCACATGCCGTCGACCGTGGCGAGCAGCCCCTCGCCCGCCTCGGTCAGGCGGTACTCGACGCGCGGCGGCACGGTGGCGTACACCGTCCGATGCACGACGCCGTCGCGCTCCAGGCCGCGCAGGGTCTGGGTGAGCATCTTGTGGCTGATGCCGTCCACCGCGGTGCGCAGCTCGGTGAAGCGCAGCGTCCGGTCGGCCAGGGCGTTGATGATCAGCAGCGCCCACTTGTTGGCCACGCCGCTGAAGATCTCGCGGGCCAGCGAGTCGGCGCGCGTCAGGTCGGCGTCGTCGGGATGGCCGCTGCTTCTCTGCTTGGTCCTCATGCTTTCCCTTTCATCAGCTGCCAGGACTAGGACGTCGGCGACTGGAGATATTTGACCGTCGCCGGGTCGGCCGGGAGCAGCGTCTCGATGGCCAGTTCGGCGACCGTCACGTCCATGGGCGTGTTGAACGTCGAGATCGACGAGATGAACGAGAGCAGATGACCGTCGTGCTCGATACGCAGGGGCAGCGCGAAGTAGGGCACTCCGCTCTGCGACCCGTCGGCCTCGAAGACGTCGACACCGGGATCCTCCACCGGATACGCCGCCACCTCCTCGTACACCGCACGCAGCGCGTCGGAGCGCTGCAGAGCGATCTGCCGCTCCATCTGGTGCAGCAGGTGCCCCCGCCACTCGCGCAGATTGCGGATCTTGGGGGCAAGGCCTTCGGGGTGGAGCGTGAGCCGCATGGCGTTCAGGGGCGGTTGCAGGAGGTACTCGGGGACGCCTTCGAGGATCATCGTGATGCCACCGTTCGCCGCGATCACGTCGTACGTCGCGTCGACGACCAGGGCGGGGTAGGGCTCGTAGCCGCGCAGGAGCTGCTCAAGGCCCTCCCGCAGGGCCCCCATCGAGGGGTCGTCGAGCGAGGTCTCCCGGAAGCGGGGCGCGTAACCGGCCGCCAGGAGAAGGGAGTTGCGCTCCCGCACGGGTACGTCGAGGTGCTCGGCGAGGCGAAGCACGATCTCCTCGCTCGGGCGTGACCTGCCGGTCTCGATGAAGCTGATGTGCCGCGACGAGGAGTCGGCGCGCAGGGCCAGTTCGAGCTGGCTCACCCTGCGCCGCTCGCGCCAGCCGCGCAGGAGCGGGCCGACGCCGTTGCTTTCCCTGGTGGTCGCGGCAGTTGTCATACCCAGACAGTAATCGAAAGGGTTCGCGATCCGCGGGGCACATGGTCCGCGTCCGTGGCTTGATCAGGGCCGTGCGGGAGGTGCTGTGGCAGGCTGAGGGCTATACGTACACAGGCTGAGAGCTGTACGTACAGACGTACTCCCTACGCACGTGAAGGAGCGCGGCCATGTCACTCGAACCGCTGTCGCAGAAGGATGTCGAGGAGCGGCTCGCCGAGCTGCCCGGCTGGTCGCTCGAAGGCGGCCGGATCACCCGCTCCTTCGAGCTGGGCTCGCACTTCGCGGCGACCGCGATGGTTGTCCACATCGCGCAGATCCAGGAGGAGCTCGGCCACCACTCCGAGCTGACGCTCGGGTACAACACCGTCTCCCTGTCGGTGAACACCCACAGCGCGGGCGGCGCACTCACCACGCTCGACTTCGATCTGGCCCGCAGGGTCGAGGAGTCGGCGGTCGGCCACGGGGCGGTCTGAGGACCGATGCTGGACTACAGCAGGGAAGCCGACCGCTATGACGCGTCGCGGGGCGGCGAGCCGCGCGCCGACGCGGCTGCCACCGCGGTCCGCGACCTGCTGCCGCCGGACGCCCACACTCTTCTCGACGTCGCCTGCGGCACGGGCCTGGTCACCCGGCGCCTCGCCGGGGCGGGTCTGCGGGTGACCGGAGTGGACGCGGCGCACAACATGACGCGCATGGCGTCGGAACGGCTGCCGGGCTCCGTCGTTCTCGGCGACAGCCGTCAACTGCCTTTCCTGGACGCGTCGTTCGACGCCGTGACCGTGGTGTGGCTGCTGCATCTGCTGTCGGGCCCCGAGGAGGCGGCGGCGGTCGTCGCCGAGTGCGCGCGAGTGCTGCGGCCCGGCGGTGTGTTCGTCACGACCGTCGACAAGGCCGCCGCGCACGACGTGGGCAGCGACATCGACGCGGCGCTCGCCCCGCGCCCGGTGGGCCCCGCGGTCGACCGCTCCCAGGCGGTCGAGGCGTACGCCGCCGCGCGAGGCCTGACACCGGTCGGCGACGCCTGGTTCCGCGGCCACGGTCAGGGCCGCTCGCCCCGCTCCACGATCGACGACATCAACCGAGGGTGGTTCACGCGGGTCCCGCCCGACGGCCCACTGGCCACGCGGCTCGCGGAGAGCCTGGCGGCCCTGCCCGACCAGGAAGTGCCGCGCCCCGACCCGAGGTTCACGCTCCGGTCGTTCCGGATGCCGCCCGCGCCACGACCCACCGCGTTTGCCGAAACCGCAAGGTAACTGGCCAGGAAGGAGTCGGCGGCGCAGGCTGGGAGGCGGCTCCGACCTCACTCCCGGACACACGAAGGCGGCGGCAGAGACGATGGCCCACGACCACGACCACGGCCACAAGCACAAGCACAGCCACGGCCATAGCCGCAGCCACAGCCACGAGGACATCGACTGGGCCACCATGGGCCCGATGCTGGAGCGGAACGCGGAGCTCGCCGCCGCGCAGAATCGCGAGATCGCCGCGTGGCTGCGCACCTGGCAGCCGGAACCGGCTCTGATCGCGGACGTGGGCAGCGGTTCCGGCTCCGTCTCCTTCCTCCTCGCCGAGACCTTTCCCAAGGCCGAGGTGATCGCGGTGGACCCGGCGGTGCCGCTCCTGGAGCGAGCGCGGGCGCGGGCCGACCGCGAGGGTCTGAAGGACAGGGTCAGCACATTCCAGGCGGAACTCCCCGAGGGAATCGGCGAGCTGCCACTCGCGGACCTCCTCTGGATCGGCCGCGCCCTGCATCACGTGGGCGACCAGGAGGCGGCGCTCGCCTCCCTCGCGGACCGCCTTGCGCCGGGCGGCGCGATCGCGCTCCTGGAGGGCGGCCTGACCCCCCGCAGCCTGCCCCGAGACATCGGCTTCGGCCGCCCGGGCCTCCAGACCCGCTTCGACCTCGCGGACGAGAAGTGGTTCACGCAGATGCGCGCGGAGCTGCCGGGCGCGAAGGCGGTCACGGAGGACTGGCCGACGCTCCTCACCGAAGCGGGCCTGCGCCACGCGGGCACCCGCTCGTTCCTCCTGGACCTGCCGGCCCCCGTGTCCGACGCCGCACGCGTCCACGTCATCACCGAGCTGTCCCGCCGCCGCGAGATGCACGCGGACACCCTCGACGCCGACGACCTGACCACCGTCGACCGCCTCCTGGACGAGAACGACGAGCAGAGCCTGCACCACAGGCCCGACGTGTTCCTGCTGTCGGTGCAGACGGTGCATGTGGGGGTCAAGGAGTAGGGGACGGCCCGCCCGCACCGACCGCGGAGGGCCGGTGC